>LJCR01002021.1 GCA_001399705.1 Kouleothrix aurantiaca | reverse complement strand
CTTCACGCACTATCTCTTCGAGACCTACCGCCTGCTCGGCGCAGCGGACGCCCTGTTCGAGCGCTTACAACTCTGGTTCGATCTGCCCGCGCAGGGCTTCACCACCACGCCTGAGCAACCCGAGCCGAGCCGGTCGGACTGCCACGGCTGGGGTGCGCATCCCTACTTCCACTGCTTCGCGACGCTGCTGGGCATCCGCCCAACCGCGCCCGGCTTCGCGCAGGTCGAGATCACGCCGCTCCCTGGCCCGCTCGGCACCGTCGAGGGTGCGCTGGTTCACCCGCGCGGCACCATCACCGTGCAGCTGCGCCACGAGAACGGCGCGTTACGCGGCAGCATCGCCCTGCCCGATGGCGTCAGTGGCACCCTGCGCATCGGTGGCGAATCGCGCCCGCTGGCCGCTGGCAGCACTACCTTTTAGATAGCCACAAAAGCTCGAAGACGCTATGTTCTATAGCCGAGAGCCAAACGGGTGAGCCACAGAGCGCACAGAGGCCACTGAGTATATTTTCAAAACTCAGCGTTCTCCCTGCATTCTGTGGCTCGTTTCTGCACGGTGCTATATAGCCAAAATGCTTCGTGCCTTCGTGTCTTCGTGGTTAGTACTTCTATTGCTTCTTGGTGCCTTGGTGTCTTGGTGGTTTGGTTCCTATAATTCTTTAGCAAAATTCACCCGCGTCTGGTCGCCAAACGCATCGCGGCCAGTTTCGCGGTAGCCCATGCGCCCGTACATCGCGACATTCTCAGTCATCAGCGCGTTGGTGTACAGGCGAATCAGCGTGTAGCCAGCCGCGCGCGCCTCGTCCTCGGCGAAGGCCAGCAGTTGCCGCCCCAGGCCGCGCCGCTGCTGGCCGGGCGCAATCGCCACGCTGTAGATCAGCAGCGCGTCGGGCTCGTGCATCAGCACCAGCACGCCCGCCAGCCGCCCGCCCTCGTCCAGCACCCACACCGGGTGCTCGGCCACGATCTGCGCGTAGTCGGTGGTCATGGGCTGGGGCGGGCGGCCCATGCGCGCAATATACTTCTCGTAGGCCGCGTCGGTCAGCGCGGCAATGGCCGGCGCATCAGCGGGCGTGGCGCGGCGCAATGCCGGGGCTGTTTCGCTCATGTGCCCGCTTCCCCACTTTCCTGAGCCGCCCGCGCCACCGATTCCTCCAGCAGCTCACGCAGCACGCCCTGGTCCACAGCCGCCAGCCGCTTGATGTACAAACAGCCCTGGCCGGTCGTATGCTTGCCCAGGCGCGCGAGCAAGTCGGCATATTGTTCGAGGTAGCCGTAGACGTAGAGCGTCAGGTTCTGCTTGCGCGGCGAAAACC
>LJCR01002017.1 GCA_001399705.1 Kouleothrix aurantiaca | reverse complement strand
GCGCCAGCTCGCCAATGATGCCATCGCCCACAGCAATCGTGTCGGCCAGGATTTCCCGGGCGAGCGGCCCCTGCGCAACAATCGCGCGCAGCGTGGCCCCGCCCGGCGCGGGCAGGTAGACGGCGGCGCTGTCAACGCCCAGCAGGTCGCGCGCGGCCGCTGCAATGCGCTCAAGCACGCTTGGCAGGTCGAGGATCGCCGACACCTGGCGGCCCACCTCGGCCAGCGCGGCGGCCTCGCGCTCGCGGCGCTGCGTGGCGGCAAACAGGCGCGCGTTTTCAATTGCAATACTCACGTCGGCGGCGATGGTGCTGAGCAGGTGCACCTCGGCCTCGCCAAAACGGTTCTCCTGGGTGGTGCTTTGCGCGCTGAGCACGCCGATCGCCTGCTCGCCCACCACGATTGGCACGCCCAGGTATGATTTCGCACCAACGCCGATTGGCTGCACCTGCAAGGCTTCCTGCTGCGCGGCCGCATTCTGGTTCAGCAGCAGTGGCTGGCGCGTCTCGATGATCCGGCTGGTCAAGCCTTCGCCAAAGCGAATGGTGGTCAGCTCCTCGCCATAGGCGTACACAAAATCGATCATGCCGCTTTGTTGATTGTGCAGGGCCACATAGACAACGTCGGCGGCAAACGTCTGGCGCACCTGCTCGCCGGCCAGCCGGATCAGCGCGTCGATCTCCAGCTCGGAAACCAGCGCCTGCGTGATATGGTTGATCGTCGCCAGGCTGGCGTTGCGCTGTTCCAGATCGGCATTGACGGCGGCCAGCTCGGCGGTGCGCTCGGCCACGCGGCGCTCCAGGCCGGCATAGAGCTGGGCGTTTTCCATTGCCACTGCGGCCTGGTTGCCCAGCAGGGTCAGCAGGTCGAGGTCGCGCGCGTCCAGCTGCCCGAACAGCGTGCGCATGTCGCCATAGAGCAGGCCGCGCAGCCGCCCCTGCACCACCAGCGGCACGGCCAGCGCCTGGGCTGGCGCACCGTCGGCAAGTGCAACATCGCGCAGCGCCGGGCGGTACGCCGTGGCTGCGGTGTCGAGCGTGGGTTGCGCGACGGCTTCGAGTTCGCCGGCGTTTGCTGCGCCAAACAGATGCTCCCAATGCTGCTTGCCCTCGCCGTCGAGCAGCACGAGCCCGGCGCGTTCAATACCGCTCAGCTCAACCAGCTCGTCGAGGATGAAGCGCGGCAAGGCCGCAGGGTCGCGCAGCTCGCTCAGGCGCGCGCCGGTTTCCAGCACGCGCCGAAGCTGGGCGTGCAGGTCGGCGGGCGGGCCGGCCAGGTCGGGCGCGGCGCCAGAAGCCTGCATGGCAAGCACAATCG
>LJCR01002018.1 GCA_001399705.1 Kouleothrix aurantiaca | reverse complement strand
CGGCAGGCGCTGGCGGCCGGCTGGCGCGTGCTCGAAGCCGGTGGCAGCGCGCTTGAAGCTGTTGGGGCGGCCGTGCGCGTGCTGGAAGACACGCCGATCTTCGACGCGGGCGTGGGCAGCGTGCTCAACCGCGACGGCGAGGTGGAGCTGGATGCGGCGGTGATGGATGGCTTCACACTGCGCTCGGGCGCAGTGGCGGCGGTGCGGCGCGTGCGCAACCCGATCGCGCTGGCGCGGCGCGTGCTCGAAAGCCAGGTCATCCTGCTGGTGGCGCAGGGCGCCGAGCGCTTCGCCGAGTCGGCTGGCATTCCGTTCTGCGACCCGGCCGAGCTGATTGTGGAGCGCGAGCGCCTGCGCTGGCAGGAGTTGCAGGAGCATGGCAACTATCGCACGCAGGATGCGTTTGGCGCGACGAAAGCAGGCGCCACTTCGCCCAAATCAACCAATCTGACTCACCCAGGCGACACGGTTGGCTGCGTGGCACTCGACAGCCAGGGGCGGCTCGCGGCCGGCACCTCGACCGGCGGCACCGCCAACAAGCTTCCCGGCCGCGTCGGCGATTCGCCGCTGATTGGCGCGGGCCTGTATGCCGATAACGCGACCGGCGGCTGCTCGACCACCGGCTGGGGCGAGTCGATCATGAAGGTGCTGCTGGCAAAGACCGCCACCGACCTGATTGGCGCGGGGCACGAGCCAATGGCGGCGGCGCGCGCGGCGGTGGACGTGCTGGCGCAGCGCGTGGCCGACGTTCGGCTTGGAAGAAAAGCCGAAGCCCAGCAGATCGGGCATGATCAGCGTGTAGTGGCTGGCCAGCTCGTCGGCCAGCGGGCGCCAGAAGTCGGCGCTGCCGCCCAGCCCGTGCAGCAGCAGCACCGCCGGGCCAGCGCCCAGCGTGGCATAGGCAATCTGCTCAGCGCCAAAAGGCGCACATGTGCGTGGCAGGCGATCGTAGAGCATGGGTTCCCCGGCAGCATTGCGCATAGGGTAGCACGCGTGCGGCAGGCATGCAAACACACGACCGCAAAACGCTCGACGGGGCGCGCTGGCAGGGGCATAGACGCATCCAGATGCGCCAAGCTACGGAGCACAGTGCGCGCACCGAAGCAAAGTCGGTGCTCGCACTGTGCTTCGTGGCGTTGGCTTGCCAGTGCATTTTCAAGAAAGCGATGCGGACATTCTTTCCTGTTTTCCGCATCGCAAGAACCAAACCCTATTCCCTAACCCCTACCCCTGCGCTGAAAGCACACTAGCCGCCCGCGCTGGCCGGGGCTTCGGCCGGCTTGGGGCGCTGGCCGGCGTTGCGGATGTTCGTAAACT
>LJCR01002016.1 GCA_001399705.1 Kouleothrix aurantiaca | reverse complement strand
CCGGCGAGCTTGGCCTGGGCGGGCGGGTTGAATGGCGCGGCTTTGTGCCCGACGCCGAGCTGATTGACCTGTACGCCGGGGCGCGGGCCGTGTACTACGCGCCATTCGACGAAGACTACGGCTTTACCAGCGTGCAGGCGCTCGCCGCCGCGCGGCCAGTGGTGACCACCAGCGATGCGGGGGGCGTGCTGGAGTTTGTGAACGATGGGGTGAATGGATGGGTGTGCGCGCCCGAACCCGACGCAATTGCCGCGCAGCTCGACCGGCTGTGGGGCGATGATGGGCTGGCGGCGCGCCTGGGCGCGGCCGGGCCGGCGCGCGTGGCGGGCATCGGCTGGGAAGGCGTGCTGGACGCGCTGCTGTTGTAACCAGGCCCGGCGAATTGGCGTAGATCTCTCGTTCAACCGACACATACATGCAAGGAGACGCCAATGGAAGCGCCCCCACGTTTGCAGCCGCAGAGCATGGGCGACCTGTTTGACGCTGCGGTGCGGCTGTACCGCACACATTTCGCCACGTTCTTTGGTATCGTTGCGGTGCTGCTGGTGCCCGCCACCATCCTCAAGCTGCTGGCCCTGAACTCGCCCGGCGCCACCTCGGCGCTCGAACTACTCCAAAGCACTCTGCTGAATAACTTCGGCACCGGCGTGCTCGCGATCACGATTGGGCGGCTGTACCTCGGCCAGCCGGTTACGATCGGGGCGGCCTACCGGCAAGGCGCGCGCGCTATCTGGCGGCTGCTGGTGGCCTCGTTCGCGCTGGGCTTGCTGGCGGTTGGAGCCATGCTGCCCATGCTTGCATGTATTTTCGCCCTGGCCTTCAACACGCGCAACACCGGCGTGCTGACGGTCGTGGCCGTTGCCCTGATGATTGTGCCAGTCGCCTTTCTGCTCACGCGCTATGTGTTTGTTACGCAGGCAGTTGTGCTTGAAGAATCCGGGCCTGTGGATGCGCTCAAGCGCAGCTGGCAGCTCACGCGCGGCTCGTTCTGGCGCATCGCAGCCGTGGTAGTGGCGGTCAGCCTGCTGTCCGCGCTGCTCACGCGCATTCCCGTGATGCTGCTGAGCTGGACGGTCGTGTTTTTTGGCCTGTCCGACCTGCTGGTGGCCGCGCAGCTTGGCGGCATGGTGATCAGCCAGGTGGGTTTGATGCTGGCGATGCCCATCCAGCTCGCGATCTACACGCTGCTTTACTACGACGTGCGCGTGCGCCACGAGGGCTACGACCTTGAGCTGCTGGGCAGCCAGGTGGCCGCGCAGCCGCTAGCGGAACAGCCACTGTGATCGCGCCCGACACGCCGCGCCTGGGCGATCTGCTCG
>LJCR01002014.1 GCA_001399705.1 Kouleothrix aurantiaca | reverse complement strand
GGGCGGCGCTGGCGGCCAGCGCGGCGGGCGCCACTTCGAGCTGGGCGAGCGCGGTGGCAAGCTGCTGGCGCTGGTCGGAAACAAAGCGGAACGAAAAGGCAATCGCGCCGTTGATCACAAACAGCAGCAAGCTGCCAAACAACGTGTACATTTCGGGTACGCCGCCGCCAAGCACCATCGCGCCGGCAAGCAGCACCAGCAGCACGCCGGCGGCAAGCGGCAGCCAGGTGCGGCCAGGCATGCTGCCAATTGCCTGAAACAGCAGCGCCACCCCCAGCCAGCCGTAGTTGGGCGAGAAGCACAGCACCAGTGTCAGCATTGCCAGCAGGTGCGCTGCGGCGGCGAGCAGTGTCTGCCGGGTGCTCAGCCACTGGTGGCCGTAGGTGTAGCCCCAGCTGATCAGCAGGTGCGTGCCATACATGACCGCCAGCAGCGCCGCCAGCGCCGCGCCGCCCCAGCCCTGCGCCCGCTCAGGTGTAAGTCCCAAGACAGCAAGCGTGTCGATGCCCAAAAGTATCGCAAACAAGGCCGACCAGAAGATCGGGATCCATATCTGCCAGAGGCGCCGACCAGCTGCCGGCGGGCCAGCGATGCGATTCGTACTCGTCATATCTGCCACCTTTGCCCTGTGCGCTGCCGGGCCATTGTAGCACCCGCACCCCGGCCGCGTCATATGACTTTCGTCACCTGTCGCTGGTCGCTTTGGTGACTACCGGGCGGCGCACCAAAACGCTAGAGTAGGCGTGGAACTGATACGCGAAGGAGGTTCGTATGCTGCGGAAATATGCGCCGGTGCTCGTGCTATTCGTCCTCTCGCCGCTGGTGGCCGAGGTGCTGCTGGGCGCGACCACGCTCAGCCACATTGGCGGGCTGCTGCCGGTGTCGCTGCTGTATGGCGGCGGCGCGCTGCTGATTCGCGAACTGGCGCGGCGGCGCGGCACAGGCTGGGGCCGCATCTTGCTGCTTGGCGCAGCCTATGGCATTGCCGAAGAGGGGCTTGTCATCCAGTCGCTGTTCAACCCGAACCTGTTCAACGCCGCGATTGTGGGTGGCCGCGCGCTGGGTGTGAACTGGGTGTGGACGCAGTGGACACTGGGCTACCACGCAGTGTGGAGCATGCTCATTCCGATTCTGCTGGCCGAGCTGCTGTTCCCTGCACGCGCGCGCGAACCCTGGCTCGGGCGACTCGGTTTGCTCGCCGCAGGCGGGCTGTATCTGCTCGGCGCGCTGGTGATTGGTGCGGCGTTCCGCTTTGTGGTGGCACCCGGCTTCAACGCCGCGCTGCCGCAGCTGCTTGGCGCGGCACTGGCCGCCGCCGCGC
>LJCR01002015.1 GCA_001399705.1 Kouleothrix aurantiaca | reverse complement strand
GTCTGCGGAAGCGCTTGGCTACCTGAACGACATCACGCGCGTGGGCGAAAAGATGACACTGATCGTCAATGGCTTGCTGTTGCTGGCCAGCACGCGCGCCCGGAGCGCCGTCGCTATGCAGCCGCTCGACATGGGCGCAATCGTTCACGAGCTGCAAATCCGCTTCTCACAAACCATTGCCAGCAGCCACGCCACCATTGTCGCGCCTGCAAGCTGGCCGGTGGTGCGTGGCTATGCGCCGTGGGTGGAAGAAGCGTGGGCGAACTACCTGAGCAATGCGATTAAATATGGTGGCAGCCCACCCCATATTACGCTCGGGGCCGACCCGGCGCGCGAAGATGGATTTGTGCGCTTCTGGATGCACGATAATGGGCAGGGCCTGAGCAAAAGCGGGCAGGCGAAGCTGTTCACGCCCTTTACCCGCCTGCACACGCACCGCCAGGAAGGGCACGGCCTGGGTCTGGTGATCGTCCAGCAGATTGTGTGCAAGCTGGGCGGCAGCGTCGGGGTGGAAAGCGCGCCCGGCCAGGGTAGCACCTTCTATTTCACGCTGCCCGCAGCTTAGTTGAGCTGCTGGTAGAGCGCCGCAGTGGCTGGCATTGGCGCGGCGCCGAGGCTGCGGAGCGCGCCTTTCAGATGCTCGAATGTGGTGTTGACCAGCGAGCGGTTGCCATAGCGCGCCGCCAGCCGCATGAGCTGCGCGGCGGTCTGCTCGCGGCAGCCATCGACCTGCAGCACCTGCTGGTAGTAGTGAATGGCGAGCTGCGGGGTGTCGCGCTCGGCGGCGCTGGCCAGCTGCTCCAGCGTGTTGAGGTAGCGCTCCTGCAGCAGCGCCCGGCGGGTATCGGCCCACAGGCTGGCGCTGAGCGGCGCGCCCGGCAGAAACTCGCCCTGGTACAGCGCAACAGCGGCCTGGGCGCGTTCGCGCACCAGCGGCGGCGCCAGCGCGTCCTCGAAGCGTCGCACGTCGTAGTCGATTGCGCCCCAGCTCCCGCGAATGGCGCAGTGGCCGTCGCGCGCGGCCACGGGCAGGCCGGTTTGCACGCGCAGGCGGCGCAGCGCCTGATGCAGCGCCGGCATCGACAGCTCGGTGTCGCCCCACACCGCTTCCCACAGGCGCTCAACCGCCAGCCCGGCCGGGCCAGCGTCGAGCAGGCGCACCAGCAGCGCCCGGTGCAGCGGCGAAAGCTCGCATTCTTCGCCGGCGACCTGGCAGGAAAAGGCCCCCAGCGTGCGGATGTGCCAGCGGATTGGATTCGCAACGTGGAGCAGCCCGCGCAAGCGCTGGGCCAGCGCGTCGTCGGCGGGCGCGGCTGCGAGC
>LJCR01002013.1 GCA_001399705.1 Kouleothrix aurantiaca | reverse complement strand
ACCGAAAGAATGCCAACCACGTCGCTGCGCGTGCGCAGCGACGTGGTTGGCATTCTTTCGGTTGCTCTCTCGCGCGATTATGTCAACGGAACCTGGAGCGACGTGCGCTGGCCGCTGATGATACTGACGCTGGTGCTGATGCTGGCGATTATCGGGCTGGGCGTCTTCATTGCCCAGCAGATCACGCGCCCGCTGCAAGAACTGGTGAGCACCGTGCAGGCGGTTTCGGCCGGCGATTTCGGGCGGCGCAGCAAGGTGCAGGGCATCGACGAAGTTGGCATGCTGTCGCAGTCATTCAACAACATGACTGGTGACCTACTCAACCTCTACCGGGCGGTGCGCTCGGAAGCCAGCCAGCGCGCCGCGATTGTCGAAAGCATCACCGACGGCGTGGTGGTATGCGACCCCAACGGCAACATTCTGATCATCAACCGGGCCACACGCCAGCTGCTAGCGCTACCCGACGAGCAGCCGCTGCCCCAGCATTTCGCCGAGCTGCCGCTGGAGCCGTTCGAGAGCAATGCCCTGGCCTTTGGCGGCGCGCGCGCGGCCGACCTTTTCAAGCTTGGCGAGCGGGTGGTGCGGGTGAATTCCGCGCTGGTGGAGAGCGACGAGGGCGCGCCGCTGGGCGATGTGTTCGTGCTGCAAGACCTCACCAGCGAAGTTGCCGTCGACCGCGCCAAAACCAACTTCATCGCCACCATTTCGCACGAACTGCGCACACCGCTGATGGTGCTGGGCGGCACATCCGAGCTGCTGCTGCGCAACCTGGCCGGCCCGATCCCCGATGAGCAGCGCACGCTGCTGGAGGCCATGCGCAAAAACGCCCAGACAGTGACAGCGCTGCTGAATAACGTGATCACGATCGCCGGGCTGGAATCGGGCACGCTGCATATGGTGCTTGAGCCGGTTGAGCTGAACCACATGCTTGATGCGATGATCTGGCCGATTCGCAAGGCGATGGCCGCGAAAGAACTTGAGCTTGTTATTGAATTGCCCAGCGACCTGCCCGACATTCTGGCCGACGAGCAGCACCTGCGGATTGTGATCCAGCAGCTGCTGGATAACGCGCGGCGCTACACCGACGCCGGCAGGGTGACCCTGAGCGCGCACGCCGAGCGCGGCCTGGTGCGCATCGACGTTTCCGACACCGGGCCGGGTATCAGCCCCGATTTCTGCGAGCACCTGTTTACCCGCTTTGCGCGCGGCGCGCAGGGCATTACAGCAGGGAGCAGAAATAGCGATCGTGTGGTAGAGTGACGTCATGGCATATTCAACTGATCTCCGAGAGCGTGTGCTTGACGCAATCGAGCGTGGTATGT
>LJCR01002012.1 GCA_001399705.1 Kouleothrix aurantiaca | reverse complement strand
CCATACCGGCGCTGCGGTGCCCAGTAATTGTCGCGCGTGTTCCAGGGGCCAACATCCCACACTGGCAGCACCACGCTGCGGCCCCGGTACGTCACGCGCACCTGAAATTCAGTTCCGCCATTGCTGGCCACTACGCTGGCCGAGGGAAGCGCCACAAAACGATCGCGCGCCTGGATACGGTGGCCGTTGGCGGTACGGTGGCCCACCAGCCCTTCGCGCGTTGCAAATACGGTGTAGGTTGGCGCAGTCGGCGGCTCTTCCGCGCGCGCAGGCACCGCCGGCAGCGCCAGAATAGCGCCCAGCAGCACCAGCGACGCCGCAGCCAAGAGGCGTCGATTCACACAGGTTTCCTTTCACGAAGCCAATACAAAAGTGCGCCGCCAGCGAACACAACGCTGGGCGCAGACGCGATCGGCCGGGGAAAGTTGCAGGTAGGGGGAAATACGCCGGAGAAAAAAGCATTCCACTGGGGAATGCCGCCGGAGAAGCCGATGCGGGCAGGAAAACGAATTGTTCGGGCGCGCGCACGCAGGCTGGCCGGCACCCCCTCACACTGTGAGGTACCGCGTTGCACTCCGTCGCGCCCGGGTCTATGCGTTTGCTCCATGCTGGCGGGCAATTATAGGCAGGCGCGCCCAATTGTCAAGAAATTGTAACAATATGCGCCGCGCGAAGCGCCCGCCTTTCCACCCGCACGCGCACTGCGGCTGGCCTTTTACCGCATTCCAGTGCAATACATCGAAGCCCAAAAATTACTACACGCAATAGTAATATCCACCACGGATAGCAAGGCGTAGGGGCGCAAGAAACCAGGTGTGCGACAGCGCGTGAGGAAGCAGCCAGGCCATGCGTCATGAAAGACAAGCGCGTGAGAATCACAGGGAAGCTGGCCAGCACCCGCACGTCGGCGGCATACGGCCGCCGCACGCCGATGCACACATGTATTAGGAGAAACACAATGGGCAAACGCACATGGGCATGTCTCGCTGTCACCCTGCTCGCACTGCTCGCGGGCGCTGCGCCGGCATTCGCGGGCGGCTGGGCAATCATCTCGCTCGACGCGCTGCCGGCCGATCTTCGCGCCGGCCAGGCGCAGCAGATCGGCTTCACCGTACTCCAGCACGGCATCACCCCCACCAATCGCGATCTCGACGGCAACACACTCGTGCCGGTGCTCACCATCACCCCGCTCGACGCGGCGGCCGGCAAGGCACAGGAGTTCACCGCCCGCCCCGAAGGCGCGACCGGCCATTTCATTGCCGATGTCACCTTTCCCGCCGCCGGCCGCTGGGCCTGGTCGATCCAGCTGCCCACCTACATGG
>LJCR01002010.1 GCA_001399705.1 Kouleothrix aurantiaca | reverse complement strand
GGGCTACGTCGTGTCGGCGGCGGCGCTGCTGCTGGCGGGCCTGCCGGGGGCAAATTTGCCCGCGCTGCTCGTGGCCGCGCTGGTGGCCGCGCTCCACACGCCGCTGGTGGCGCTGGCGCTGGCCTGCTTCGCCGCCAACAAAGTGCAGGGCCTGGCCCTGATGAAAGCCGGCAGCGTGCTGCTGGCCGCGCCGATGGCCGCCATGTTTGTGCCCGGCGCGTGGCAGTACGCCTTTGGCGTGGTACCAACCTTCTGGCCCGGCCCGCTGTACCGCCTGTTTCAGCAGGGCAGCGCGCTGGCGTGGCCATTGTTCGCGGTGGCGCTGGCCTACCAGATGGTGCTGATTCTGGCGCTCGTGCGGCGCTTCCGCAAGGCCGAGCTGTAGCGCGCCGGCGGCACTATGATAAAATGCGCAACAGTGTGCCGTTTCATCAAGAGTGCCGCCTGTGAACAACCTTTTCGCGCGCCTGCGCCCCCACCGCGCCCGCCTGAAACTCGCCGCAATGGCCGCCCTGGCGCTCGGCGCAATACTGCTGATCCTGCGCTGGGGCGGGGTGGCCCAGCCGGGCCCTCTGCTCGTAGTGGGCGTGCTGGTATTTATGGGAATGATGAGCGCCATGGCCGCGCTGGCGTGGTGGCTGTACCGCAGCCCTATTCCCGGCGCAGCGCCGGCGCAGCTTGCACGGTCGGCTGGGCTCTACCAGCTGATCGTTCTGCTGGTGGGGATCAGCAGCATTCTGTCGCTGTTTGGCGCGGTGTGGGACGCCGAGTGGCACCAGCTTTTCGGCAGCTTTGGCGATGATTTCCTGTGGCCGCCGCACATGCTGCTCTACGCAAGCTTCGCGCTGGTGGCGCTCTTCGCTGGCGTGGGCATGCTCTTCCTCGTGCGCGGCGCCAGCGACCTGCGGCGGCAGTTCCGCGCCGACCCGCTGATCGGCCTGATTGGGCTGACCGCGTTCTATATGATCCTGGGCGTGCCTTCCGATCAGCTCTGGCACGCGCTCTACGGTGCCGACCTGACCGCGTGGAGCCTGCCGCACGTGATGCTGGCGGCGTGCTACACGCTGATCATCCTGGCCGCAATGGCGATGCAGCTTGGCGTGATCCCGCCCGCGCCATGGCGCGGCTTGCGCGCTCTGACCGGGCGCGAGCTTGTGGTGGCCGGGCTTGCGGGTATGTCGCTCAGCCAGCTTCTGCTGATCGGCACGATCGAGTGGCAAGGGATCACGTCGATCAGCAACCAGCGCGGCGATGTGTTTGGGCAGGCGTTCTGGGATCGGCCGGAATGGCTGTTCCCGGCGGTGCTGCTGGCGGTCGCGCTGT
>LJCR01002011.1 GCA_001399705.1 Kouleothrix aurantiaca | reverse complement strand
GTGGCGCTGCCTGCGGGCGTGGGCGTGGCTGCCTGCACCAGCGGCGCGCGCGCGGGCGCGGCCAGCGCATCGCTGGCATGTGGCGCGGCGGCAAGCGCAACTAACATCGCCATCCATACCCACCATTGTCGTTGAAGCATTGTTTTTATCGCTTTTTGACAGAGCTGTCATCAAGCCGTCATGTACCGCACTAGGTCGTTAAACAACCCCGGGAATATGATTGCCTGACCAAAAGATGAGATTTTGCTGAGAACGTTCGACAAACGCCGCTATTGTAGCAGAAATGCTGCCCGGCTTTGCGCACCCTCGATTTTGTGCGTTTGCGGTCGTTTCACAGCACGATCGCCGTTTCATATTCGCCGGAATTGACAGAGGAGTATGGACTATGCGACATTTGCGTTCGCGTTGGTTCGCGGTGGGGTTTGCGCTCGCGGTAGCGCTGGTGTTAGGCGTGTATGTTCAGCAGTCGTCGGCGGCCGCAATCTACATTCTGCATGGCTCTACAAGCGCGGCGTGCGACCGTACCGGCCAGAGTGCCACCGCCGATTACCAGGATGGCATGTTTGGCTCCGAGCTGCACGGCTTCTGGGATCAGGAGCCGATCACGGTCAGCTTCAGCTTCCCCGATGGCCAGATCTTTAGCCCCGACGCGGCCTTTCTGCTCGATGGCGTGGTGAACCTGCCCACCAACTACATCACCGACTACCGCGCCGACGTGGCGGGCGACCTGTATTTCGAGTACCCGATCAGCAACAAGTGGCCGTATGGCTGCTACCAGATGACGGCCTACGGCAACCATAGCGGCCAGACGGCGGTGGGCTTCTTTGTGGTGGCGGCGCGCCCGCAGGCCCAGCCCGGCGCAAGCCCGGCGCGGCTGGCGGTGTGGCGCAATGGCACCTTCGAGGCCTCGGCGGAGCACGACGCGCTGGTGAACATCCACGGCGCGGGCTTTTACCCGAACGAGCAGGTGGGCATGTGGATCACGCAGCCCGACGGCTCGGTGATCGGCTACCCAACGCAGATCGCCAGCGATGCGGGCAACATTGAGTCGACCTTCCAGTTCACCAGCGCGCACCAGACCGGCAAGTATACCTTTACGGCCTATGGCCTGACCAGCGGCTACCAGGTGTTCGCGCCCTTCCAGCTAAGCGGTCGCCAGTCGGTGCCGAGCGGCTGGGCGACCCTGCGCGTGGCCTACCCGGCCTCGGCCAGCACCAGCCAGAACGGCGCGGATATCGCGGTTTCGGGCACGCTGTACCAGCCGAACGAGCCGGTGGGCATCTGGATCACGCTGCCCGACGGGGGCGTGCGCGGCCTGCCCAC
>LJCR01000201.1 GCA_001399705.1 Kouleothrix aurantiaca | reverse complement strand
GGTGGGCGCTGCACTGGGCTGCGCGGCGGGCTGGCCGCCACACGCAGCAATGACGAGCATCGCCACGACCCAGAAGGGGAGCATCTTGAGCAGAGTTCCGCTTCGTCGGAGATTAAACATCTGTGTTCCTCTCTACGAAATAC
This sequence comes from Kouleothrix aurantiaca, assembly GCA_001399705.1. Taxonomy (GTDB): domain Bacteria; phylum Chloroflexota; class Chloroflexia; order Chloroflexales; family Roseiflexaceae; genus Kouleothrix; species Kouleothrix aurantiaca. The sequence continues at coordinate 5,194 of LJCR01000201.1, read as the reverse complement.
ATTATACGACAACACCGTCCAGAGAATTCTGCCGTTGTTGGCAACCACCTCCTTTCCAGGGAAGAGCATCCGAGCCGCTCGTGGAAATTTACGCGCCTGTGCGCAGCGAGGCCCCGCACGAGTCGCGAATAATGAGCTTGGTTGGCATACGCCGGAAGGTCGGCGTGAAATCCTGCTGCTCAAGCTGGTCGATCAAAATGTCGGTAGCGTTCAGGCCAATGTCGCGAATCGGCTGGTGCACCGTGGTGAGCGGTACATCGGCGAAACGCGCAGCCGGCAGATCGTCGAAGCTCACAATTGCTGTGTCGTGGGGCACGCGCAGCCCGGCCGCGCGCAGCGCCCGCATCGCGCCAATTGCCATCAGGTCGCTGGCAATAAACATCGCCGTGGGCGGGTCGGGCAGCTGCAGCAGGCGCTGCATGCCAGCAAAGCCGCCATCGGGATGGTAATCGCCTTCGATAATCAGCTCGGGAGCGATCCCAATCCCGTGTTCAAGCAACGCCTGCTTGTAGCCATCGCGCCGCTCCACCCCCGACGAGGTATTGAGCGGGCCGGTGATCGTGCCAATGCGCCGGTGCCCGAGCTTCAGCAGGTGCAGCACTGCCTCGCGCGCGCTTTCGCGGTTGTCGATCTCGATCCACGAGACATTGCGCAGGTAGGGGTGGCGCTCGCACAGCACAAACGGCATCCGGTCGCGCAGCAGCATTGGCAGCAGCGGGTCATCTTCCACCGACGCCAGCATGATCAGCCCATCAAAAGGGCGGCTGCGCAGCACCTTTCGGTAGAAATCCTGCTCCATGTCGGGTGCCACTGCCGAAAGCATCACGAAATAGCCGCGCCGATTGGCAACCTCAAGCATCCCCTGCATCAGCATGGCAAAGAATGGGTCTTCAAACACGCTGCTGGTTTTGTTGGGGAAAAGAAAGCAGAGACTCTGCGTGCGATTGTTGGCGAGGCTGCGCGCGGCGGCGCGCGGCGCGTAATTTTGCTCGCTGATCACCTGCAGCACGCGCTCACGAACGCTGGCCCGCACGTTCGGGTGCTCATTCAGCACACGCGACACAGTTGAGCGCGATACCTGCGCGAGCGATGCAATTTCTTCAATCGTGAGGGATTGTGACATTGAAACCGCTTCCAGCTATGCAAGCGTGACACAACCGTGTGGATCAGGCCATTTCATACGAACATGGCCGATGAATTCGAAAAGATGAGCTACTTCCCAGTACACACCATAAAATGCATATGATGCTGATTTTGAAGCATACAACGAAGTGAGCATGCAGGTGTGCTGCTTGCCCGGGATAATGCAACGAAGCTGGATTGGGAGCGCTCTCAAATGTGTGTGGTTAGTATATGGTCAAAAAATGGGCTTGTCAAGATTGTGTTTTTTTGCGCAGCCGCTTGGCTGGCGGAACCGTTCTTGCGGAAACGGCCTGTGCCTGTGGTAGGATGCTACGGGGCAAGCACACAGTGGAGGAACCTGGCATGGAAACACGCACAATTGGCAGCCTGGCGGTGCCGGTGGTTGGCCTTGGCTGCAACAACTTTGGCCGGCGCCTGAACGCCGAGCAGACCGCTGGGGTGGTGGACGCGGCGCTGGCCGCCGGGGTGACGTTTTTTGACACGGCGGATATTTACGGGCAGGGCCAGAGCGAAGAATACCTGGGCCGCGCGCTTGGCCAGCGCCGCCGCGATGTGCTGATTGCGACGAAGTTCGGCAACCGTATGGACGGCGCCGGGCAGGGTGCGCACCCCGACTATATTCACAGGGCTGTGGACGCAAGCCTGCGCCGCCTCGGTACGGATTATATCGACCTCTACCAGCTGCACACACCCGACGATTCCGTGCCGATCGCGGAAACGCTGGGCGCGCTCGACGAGCTGGTACGCGCCGGCAAGGTGCGCGAGATCGGCAGCTCGAACTTTTCGGCCGAGCAGATCGACGCAGCCGAACAGGCCCGCCCGGCAGAGGCCGCGCGCTTTGTGAGCGTGCAAAACGAGTACAGCATGCTCAAGCGCGCACCCGAGGATGGCGTGCTGGCGGACTGCGAGCGCCTGGGCCTGGGATTCCTTCCCTACTTCCCACTGGCGAGCGGTTTGCTCACGGGTAAGTACCGGCGCGGCCAGCCAGTGCCCGAAGGCACGCGCCTGGGCGGCCCCGGCGCCAAGCCAATCGACGATCAGGAACTGGCAACGGTAGAAAAACTGATCGAATTTGCCGAAGCGCGCGATCACACCATTCTTGAGCTTGCGTTTGCGTGGCTGCTCAGCCGCCCGGCTGTCGCCTCGGTGATTGCAGGCGCAACCAAGCCCGAGCAGGTGCGCGCCAACGCGGCTGCGGCCAGCTGGCAGCTCAGCGCGGCCGACCTGAGCGAAGTTGATGCGTTGCTTGGCACGCGGTAGCCCTTTCCAAAAAATGCGCGGGCCGAACTAACACTTCGGCCCGCCTTTTTATGCCAGCAAACGGCGCATGTTTTAAACCAGAACTCATTTCCGCGCACCACTTTTGTGCTATTATTTCAGCACACTATTGGGAGCGGTTGCAAAACAGCGGGGCCGGGCGCCGGTATTCTTCTGGAAAGGATACAACCATGGACGTGAACCGCGTGCAGCTCGGCCAGCCAGCGATTCCTGCGCATATGCGGCTGATGGAGGCGCGCGTCACTCTGGAGGTGCAAAACGCCATGCTGGCAGCCCAGCGCCGCACCGACGCAGAGCTTGAACACATGCTGCACGTCGTTCGCTGCATGCGGCGCAAGCTCACCAACCTCAACGCCTATATCGATCTCGACCTCGATTTGCATTTGCGGATTGCACGCGCCACCCATAACCTCATGCTCGTGCAGCTGCTCGACACGATTCGCCCCGACATGCGCGCGGTGATGTACGATGGCCTGTCGCGCTGCTGGACGATCCAGCAGCGCGAGCATATTCAGGGCGTCCATGAGGCGCTGATCGAGCAGATTGGGCATCGCGACGCCGACGCAGCCGGCAAACTCATGCGGCTGCATTTTTCCGAGGCGATTGTGCGCCTGGGCGGCGCGCTGGCCCCGTAAATAAAACCAGCGGCGCATCTGCGCCGCTGGCATTGAAACCCTGCGAGCGAACAGCTACATACCGAGTGCTTTGCTGGCTGGCTGGCGCGCGCGGCTCGCAATTGCATAGGCCACCCCGGCCTCGAGGTTGCTGCGAATCGCAATCTGTGAAAGATCAACCCCAAGCTGCACCAGCGTTTGCGCCACCTCGGGCGTAATGCCTACGAGCACGGTCTCCGCGCCAAGCAAGCTCACCGCGCGCACCGTCTGGATGAGGTTGCCCGCCACCAGCGTGTCGATCAGCGAAACCCCTGTTATGTCAATAATTACGGTTTGGGCGCGCTGCTGCTCGACATTCTGAAGCAGCGTGCTCATCATCTGCTGGCTGCGCTCGCCGGTAATATTCCCAATCAGCGGCATGAGCAGCACGCGATCGTGCACTGGCAGCACCGGCATTGAGAGCTGCTGAATCGTTTCGAGCAGGTGCTGCTGCTGCTCGACCATAGCTTGAAGTTCGCTTTTGTTGCGCTGAAGCGCCTCAAGGGCGCGCGCGCGATCGGTGATGTCGGTGCCGATCGCAAACACACCCACGATCTGCCCTTTGATCACCAGCGGGACGTTGCGCATGTGCAGCAGCGTTTGCTTGTTTGGCGCTGGCGTCAGCGCCAGATCATATTCTTGCAGCTCGCCATCGATGGCGCCGCGCAGGTGCCGCAAAAAGCACGCGCCGCCGTCGGGGGTCAGCAGCGGAACCAGACCATCGCGGCGCAGCGCCGCGACATCGCGCCGAAGCATGCGGCCAGCGGCCAGGTTTGCGTCCAGCAGATTTCCGCTCAGGTCGTATTCCAGCACCGCATCGGAATGGTAGTGCAGCAGCGACTGGTAGCGCGCCGCGCTATCGGCCAGCGCCTGCCCCTGCGCGGTGAAGCGCCGATCGAACAGGGACGATATAAGAGTGAAGCCAAGAATGACAAGCGTGCCGCAGACAATAGCCAGCGCAAGCGGGAGCGTGCTCATGCTGCCTGACGCGAGGGGCGGTGCATCACCATGCGGCATGAAGCGCGCGGCGGCCATGCCAGTGTAGTGCATCCCCACAATCGCAAAACCCATGATAAAGGCGCTGGCAAATTTCAGAAGCTGCCCGCGGCTGTTGAGCGTGGTGTCGCTGCGAAACTGAAATGCCAGCCAGAGCGCCGCGATCGACGCGCCGACCGCAATCGCAACCGAGAGAATGACCAGACCGATGTTGTAGCTGAGCGTGGCGTTCATTTCCATCGCGGCCATGCCAATATAGTGCATTGCAGCAATGCCGCTACCAACCAGCGGGCCGCCAATCGCAAGGTGCTGCCATCGCGGCTGGGGCTGGCTCATTGTGTAGAGCGCGCCCGCCGAGGCAAAGATCACAACAATCAGTGAAATGACCACCAGGCTCACGTCATACTCAATTGGCACAGTATCCAGGCGAAACGCCAGCATGCCAATGAAATGCATCGCCCAGATACCCAGGCCCATCGAAAACGCGCCGCCAGCGAGCCACAAGCGGCGTGCGGTGCCACGCGCCGAGGTGAGCCGCCCAGCCAGATCCAGTGCGGTGTACGAGGCAATTGTCGCAACTATATACGAAAGAGCTACCAGCCGAAGATCGTAATATCCCGCCATTGTTCCAGGCTCCCGCAAGCAGATCGTTTGGCACGTCGCCATGCTGAAGTATATGTTGCGAGGGTGGATTTGATTATACAATCGCGTTACAATTCGGCGGCATTCACAAGTACGGCGCGTATGCGCAGCAGCGCAGTAGTACGGTTTGTGTGCTGGGAAACGTGGGGATTTGCGCCTGGCGGGGCGTCAAGCGTTGGCGGCCAGGCGCAGCACATAATCGCCATAGCGCAGCTCGCGCGGGTCGTTGGTGGCGATGACGGTGATGCCGCGCGCGCGCTGGCGCTGCACGATCTGCTCGACCACGGCGGCGCCGCGCTCGTCGAGGGTGACGGTGGGTTCGTCGAGGAGGAGGACGGGCGGGCGGTGCAGCAGCGCGTAGGCGTAGCGCAGGCGCTGGGCCATGCCCGAAGAATAGGCCGCCAGCAGGTCGCCGCCGCGCCCGCCCAGCCCGACTTCATCCAGCAGCGCGTCGAGCGCGGCCGGGGCCAGGTGCAACCCAG
>LJCR01002008.1 GCA_001399705.1 Kouleothrix aurantiaca | reverse complement strand
GCGTGGCTCTGGCAGTGGCTGGGCCGCAGCACCAGCACAGCCGACCCGCTCGACATCGACCCCGAGCGCGTAGTTCAGTTTTTCGAACGCCAACTGCATACCGACGCCGAAGAAGAGGAACGGAGCACCCCATGAATCTGGCCGTGACCGATGTCGCCCCGCTGGGCACGCGCGTGCTTGCCGAGGTCGAGCGCGCGATTGTGGGCAAGCGCGCCCTGCTGACGCAGATCCTCGCGGCGGCGCTGGCGGGCGGGCATGTCCTGCTGGAAGATTACCCCGGCCTGGCGAAAACGCTGATTGCCAAAAGCTTCGCCAGCGCGCTCGGGCTGGAATTCCGCCGCATTCAGTTCACGCCCGACCTGCTGCCCGGCGACATCACCGGCAGCTATGTCTACGACCGCCAGCAGGGCCGTTTCGAGCTGCGCAAAGGCCCGATCTTCGCCAACATCATCCTGGCCGACGAGATCAACCGCGCTTCGCCCAAAACGCAATCGGCGCTGCTGGAAGCCATGCAGGAAGGGCAGGTGACGCTGGAAGGCGAAACCATGGCGCTGCCCGACCCGTTTATTGTGCTGGCGACACAAAATCCAATCGAGTATGAAGGCACCTTTCAGCTTCCCGAAGCCCAGCTCGACCGCTTCCTGATGAAGCTCTCAGTTGGCTACCCCAGCATCGAAGACGAGCAGGAAATCTTGCGGCGGCGGCGCGCCCGGCGCGAAGACGAACCCACCGTCGAGCGCGCAACCAGCCGCGACGAGCTGTTAAGCCTGCGCGCCGCAATCGAGGATGTGCATGTCGACCGCGATGTGGAGCGCTATATCGTGCTGCTGGTGGAAGCGATCCGCCGCGACCGGCGCGTGGCGGTGGGCGCAAGCCCGCGTGGTTCGCTGGCGCTGCTCAAGCTAGCCCGCGTGCAGGCCGCGCTCGATGGTCGCGATTATGTCATTCCCGATGACGTGAAGGCCTTTGTGAAGCCCGCGCTGATTCACCGCCTGCTGCTCACGCCCGACTTCTGGATGCAGCGCCGCGCCGCCGACGACGTGCTTTCCGACGTGGTGCGCGCCGTGGCGGTGCCAACGCTCGAAGGGGCGCGCTGATGCGACCGGCTCTGTTGCTGGGGGCGCTGATCTATGCGCTCCTTCTGGCCGGCCTCGCCACGCTTCAGGGCGCGGTGTTGGCCTTTGCGCTCCTGCCGCTCGTCTGGCTGGCCGCCGCGCTGCTGGCCCGCCCGGCCGCGCCCAGCCTGAGCATCACGCGCACGCTCAGCAGCGACCGCGCCACGCCCGGCGCGCCCGTCACCGTCGAAGTAAGCGTCACCAACACC
>LJCR01002009.1 GCA_001399705.1 Kouleothrix aurantiaca | reverse complement strand
CACCACGGGCTGTTGTCCCCCATCCAGCAGGCGCTCCAGCGCTGAATGCCGGCGTAGCCCGAGCGCGTGAGCACAAACGGCCGCTCGCTGGGCATGTGCGCGCGCAAGCCCTCGTACGAGGCGCGGGCCATACCATAGCCATACATGTTATGAATTTCGGCGTGGGTGGTTTGTTCGCCGGCTGGCCCCTGCGGCGCGTCGAGGTCGATGGTGCCGACATCGCCCGCGCCCTCGCTGAACGGCAGCTTGAACACTGCTGGCTCGTTCATGTCGTTCCAGATGCCGCGCACGCCCATGTCGACCAGCATTTTCTGCTGCTGGCCCCACCATGCGCGCACTTCGGGGCGGGTGTAATCGGCGAAAACCGAGTCGTCGGGCCACACAAAGCCGTGGAAGACCTCGCCGTCGGCGCGCTTGATGAACATGCCGCGCTCGATGCCGTCGCGATATACCGCGTAATCGGGATCGATTTTCACGCCCGGGTCGATGATCGTGACGGGCGTGAAACCGGCGGCGTGCATGTCAGCCAGCAGCGCGGGCGCGTCGGGGAAGCGCTCGGTGTTCCAGGTGAACACGCGGTAGCCGCGCATGTAGTCGATGTCGAAGTGGATCACGTCGCAGGGCAGGTCGCGCGCGCGGAACTCGTGCATCAGCTCGCGCACCATTTCCTCCGAGGTATAGCCCCAGCGGCTCTGGTGGTAGCCAAGCGCCCAGCGCGGCGGCAGCGGCATGCGCCCAAGCAGCGCGGAGATGGTTTCGAGCACATCGGCCGGCGCCGCGCCATACGCGACATAGTAGTCGATTGCGCCACCCTCGGCTGCGAAGCTCCACTCGCCATACTTTGCCGCGCCAATGTCGAAGCGGCTGCGCCAGCTATTGTTGAAGAAGACGCCATAGGCCAGGCCGGGCCGCAGCGCCATCGCCACCGGAATCGCGATATACAGCGGGTCGGTGCCGGGGCCGTGGCCCCAGGCCGGGTCGGTGGTCCAGTTCGTCATCGCGCGGCCGGGCTAGTCGAGCTGGCCGGTGCGCTCGCCAAAGCCATAAAAGTGCTCGCCGGTCTCGATGCGCTTGGCGCTGACCACGCTCGTGCCCGCCGCAGTGTCGCGCCAGCGCGGGGCCTGGGCGTCGGCGCAGAACTCGGTGCCCTGCGCGTTGGCAAAGGCCAGCAGCCCGTCGGCGCGGCGCACGCGCACGCTCAGCGCGCCGGTGTCGATCACAATCGCGTCGGCGTCGTCGCGCACCTCGAACGGCACGGCGGCGAATTCCTCGTCGGCGCGGGCGACCGCCCACGAGCGGCGGGGCGGGAAGGTGCCATCGGACG
>LJCR01002007.1 GCA_001399705.1 Kouleothrix aurantiaca | reverse complement strand
AGCATCATGCGCACAATCATCCACCGGCTCTTGCGAGTTGGCGCAGCCCTGGCAATGGTCACAATGCTGACCCTGCTGGGTGCGATGGGCGCTGCCTCGCGGGCCGCCGCCGCGCCCCACGCCGCCACATTGCCTGCCACGAGCTGCAGCCTTGTGAGTGGCGCCCGCGCCTGCGATCTGTGGGCGAAGACGGGTACGCTCACACTGCCCGGCCTGTCGAGCCCGGTGACAATCTGGGGCTATAGCGCCACCTCGGGCGGCGCAGCCGGCCTGCCCGGCCCAACGCTGATCGTCAACCAGGGCGAAACGGTGAACGTTACCCTGCACAACCCCCTGAGCCAGGCCAGCTCGCTGTCGTTCCCCGGCCAGGCGCTTGCGCCCGATACGGCTGGCGCGGCGGCTGGCGGCACCAAAACCTATTCGTTTGTTGCCAGCGCGCCCGGCACCTATATCTACGAAGCGGGCATGACCGCCAACGGCACGCGCCAGGTGGCCATGGGCCTGTTCGGCGCGCTTGTTGTGCGGCCCAGCACCAACCCGACGACGACGGCCTACGGCACGGCGGCCAGCACCTATGTCGACGAGGCGCTGCTGGTGCTGAGCGAGATCGACACCAACCTCAACAGCGCGCCCACGACCTTCAGCATGACGAAGTTCAACCCGAACTTCTGGCTGATCAACGGCAAAGCCTACCCCAGCACCGACGCGATTCCCGTCGCCGCTGGCGACAAAGTGCTGCTGCGCTATGTGAACGCCAGCGTGCAGCCGCTCTCGATGGGCGCGCTGGGCCTGCGCCAGACGGTGCTGGCGACCGACGGCGCTGCGCTGCCGTTTGCGCGCACGGTGATCGCCGAGGCGATTGGCGCGGGCCAGACGCTTGATGTGATTGCGAGCATCCCGGCCACCGCCCCGGCCGGCGCGAAGTATGCCGTATACAACGCGAACGGCCAGCCGCGCAACGCCAGCCAGCGCAGCACCGGCGTGCTGAACTTCGGCGGCATGATGACCTTCCTGACGGTGGGTGGCACCTCGTCGGGCGGCAGCACGCCGGTGACGAGCAACGTTGCCTTTAGCCAGTCGCCCACGAACGGTACGGTGAACATCACCCTCTCCGCGTCGGTGAGCAACGCGCCCACCGCAGCCGAGTACTTTGTCGACGCGGTTGGCGCGAACGGTGCCGGCTGCGCGATGAGCGTTTCGGCAGGCACGGCTAGCGCGACCATCCCGGCTTCGGGCGGCAGCGCGCCGTGTGCAAACCTGACCAGCCTGGCGAGCGGCTCGCACCCCCTCTATGTCCACGGCCAGAACGGCAGCGGCCGGGGCGC
>LJCR01002005.1 GCA_001399705.1 Kouleothrix aurantiaca | reverse complement strand
CCTTCAAGGACTGCCTGCCCACCATATGGGAAACGCTTGACACTCATGGAATAAACCTGACTACCCAGAAGCCGGAACGCATGTTGGTGTGGTAGGTATGCGAAACCGACCAAACGTATGATACCACGTAGCAACACGCCCGACAATAGGGATCGGGTACCACATTGGGGGGGGCCAAGTGGGGTGTTTTGTTATTGTTCGCCGCGCCGCGCCAGAAATGTAGCTGCTGCACGCACGCCCGCGATCAGGCCAGAGACGCGAATAACCGGCGAAACAACCTGTTCGGCCACATACGATGTTGTTGTGCCAACCGACGCTGTGGTGTCCTTCAAATTGCCGGTAATGGCTTTGGTATTTTCCATCACACCGTCGAGCTTGTTGGTGAGCAGATCGACTTTGGGTACGATGGTGTCGGTGGCGAGGCGCTTGATGGCAAAGACAGCGTAGAGCACCGCCAGCAGCAGCGCGGCCGTCAGCAGCGCGCCGATCATCTGGAAGACAGCCAGAATGACAATCGCAATGTCGCGGGTGGCTTCGCGGAAATCGGGGTACAAATATGACGCAACAATAAAGGCGATCGTGATCAGGGCAATTACGGCTAAGCCAATGCCGATCCATTTTTTCAAGGCAATCTCCTCTACTGGCGCAGTGCGGCGTGGCCTCGCAACCAGGTTGAAAGCGTGCTCGATCTCTTTCAGAAGGGCTATACGGGCGCGATTATATCATACTCGTAATCGCGAGGCAACAATGAGCAATATCCACGCCGCAAGCACGGCTTCGAGCACAGGCACGCCGGCAGGAGTAAAGAGCGGCAGGGGAAGGCGCAGGGCCGAGGCGTAGGCGACCAGGCAGCCTGCAAATGCGGCAAGCAGGAAGATCGGGAGCTGGATGAGGCGCCGCCCCCACAGGACGTGGGCGAGCGCGGCGCTGGCTGTTGCGATGAGCAGCAGCAAGACGATCACAGGCGACATATGCGTTTGTGGCGCGCCGCCTGACGACGCGCCATTTCCCTTTACTTGCTATGCGCTGATGCGCCCGCCGCCCAGCACGCGATCGCCATCGTACAGCACAACAGCCTGGCCGGGCGTGACGGCGCGCGGCGGCTGCGCAAAGGCAACGGTGAGCTCGCCATTGGCGCCGGGCGTGACGCTGGCCGCGACCGGATCGGCGTGCGAGCGGATCTGAGCCAGGCATTCGAATGGCTCCACAGGCCACGCGCCATCCACAAAAACGACGCCGCTTGCCTGCAGCGCATGGCGCTCAAGCGCAGTCTTCGGGCCAACCACCACAGCATTGCGCGCCGAATCGAGCGCGGTGACGTAGAGCG
>LJCR01002006.1 GCA_001399705.1 Kouleothrix aurantiaca | reverse complement strand
GCTTTGAAAACGCGTAGTTCATGTATTTAAAAAAGGGTTGTCGGGTTCGGAACGGCGCGAGTATAGCACCGCTCATTTTAAAAGTCAAGCACCTTGCGGAGTGTATTTGAATGCGGCGCGACCTTTTGCTTGATGCCCAGCGCACTTAGCGTACCTACAGTAAAGCTGCGAAGCCGCACCATTGTGATGCTCAGATTCAGAATCTGTTCTTGTCTTGCGCATGGCCGCCCGCGTCAGATCTCTATGCTATAGTTATGGTGTCGTCGGACAGACCCCAAAAATAGCGATAGCGAATGGATATGCGATCTTTTGCCCGGTTGACCCCGCGCCTCCAGGCGATTGCGTCGGCGCATCCCTACCTCTGGTGCCTGGGCATCATTGCGCTATCGACTGGCCTGCTCTGGTTTGTGCAGCCATATATCTACGCCGATAATATTTCTCTCTGCTACCTGATTGTCGTGCTCGTGTGCGCCGTCACGGCCGGGCGCGTGCCTGCGGTGATCAGCGCATTTGCGAGCTTTTTGGTATTCAAGTTCTTTTTTGTCGAACCCTTATTTGCCCTCACCGTCGCCAATATCACCGATCCCCTGCAGCTGCTGAGCTTTATTATTGCTGCGCTGATCGCCAGCACCATTACGCTTCATGCCCGCGATCAGGCTGCTGTTGCGCGCGCGCAGGCGCGCGAGATGTCAATTCTCTATGATGTCAGCCAGTCGATCAGCGCCGAGCTGAACTTCGAGCGTATCGCGTCGGTTATTGTCGAGATCACTCGGCAGCTTTTGGGCTGCCCGGCCTGCCAGCTTGCGCTTGCGCGCGGCGATGGCTCACTTGAAGTGTTTGCGTCCTCTGGCGACTGGCCGGCATATAGCGCTACGGCAAATGCAACACTGCGCGCCGGTGAGCAAACCTTTGGCACATTGCGTGTTGCGCTTGGGTCTCAGCGCACCTCGCTTAACCGAACCCAGCAGCAACTGCTGGAAACGCTGGCGACGCAGGCCGCGCTCGCCCTTGAGCGCAGCCGCCTGGCGCATTCGGCAGCACGTGCCGAAGCCTTAGCCGCCTCCGACCGCCTGAAATCGACGTTGATTTCGGCTGTGTCGCACGATCTGCGCACGCCACTCGCCGCCATTTCAGCCGCCGCCGATGAACTGATGGCGGATGATGTGCAGTGGACCGGCCCGGCAGTGCTCGATTTTGCTCAGATCATTAAAGATGAGGCAACGCAGCTGTATCACGTAGTGAGCAACCTTCTCGATCTTACACGCATTGAGGCAGGGGTGCTGCAGCCACAGCGCGGCTGGTATAATGTTGCCGAGATCATTTACCA
>LJCR01002004.1 GCA_001399705.1 Kouleothrix aurantiaca | reverse complement strand
TACTGAGGTTTTGCAGAAATAGGCGAAAGCTCAGGGTAAAGCCAAACGGAGCTTGATATCGGACAGAGTCATGCCTTGGTGCGATTGTTCGATGGCCCAAGCAAGCGTTTTGCCCAAGGTCTCGCGAGCGATGGTGCGACAGGACTCGCCAATGGTCATCAGGCGTGTGTGAGCCCACTCGAAGGCACGATCATGCTTCAATTGGCGCATCAGAGCCGTGTACGCCAGGACGACGAGGTGCATGTGCCTGGTCTGGCCCATCCCGTCCCTGAGCTGACACTCGCCCATGCCCAAATGCTGCTTCCCGTCCCGATGAAAGGTCTCCGTCCCTGTCCAGCGCTTTTTGTAGACCTTCAAAATGCGATGAGCTTCCCACTGGGTTCGGTTGCTGATCAGGATCTTGCGTGGCGTCGCAGCTTCTGCTTCTGACCACAACACCAGAATACGCACTGGGTGGTTGACATTGGGCAGACGAACGGACTTGGTGAAGTACCATTGCGTGTGACCGCCGACCGTAAACTTGGTGCGAACAAGCGGCGTGAGCGTTTTGACCCACTCAGTCACGCTGGTCTGCTTGCCGCTGACTACAATCACTCGGTTGGCTTTCAAATCACCGATGTAGCTGCGACCTTTGGCGTGGAGGGTGTTCATAATTGGCGCGTTGGTGAAGTAACTGTCGAAGGTGAAGTCGCCCGGTATGTCCTCAGCGACAACCCAATCGATCAGTTCCTTAGCGAGGTCGGTGTGATTCTTGAACGGGCGCTCGTCGTCGCACTGCTCGCGCTTGCGGAAGCGCCGGAAATCGAGCGGATAATGCTTCCCACTCGGGTTGACGTAGTTGGCAAACAGGTAATCGTGGGCGATCAGGTGGCGTTTGTCGGCGTGGTCCCAGAAATAGCCGACATCCTCTATCAGTTTGCCGTCATGGTCTATCAAAGTGTTATCGATCGCGATAACGCCGTCGTGACGATAGCGCGTTGCAGCGTCCTGTTGAAGCCATTCGAGCCGGTGCGCGTTGATGCGCTGGACATCCCAGGGCGCTTCAGTCAACCATCGATTGAGAGTGGATTGGTCGGGTGGGGCGGCAAACTCTCGCGTGATACCGCTCACGGTCTTGTGCTCCGCTACAAACAGCCCGGTCAGGTATTCGGCAAAGTGGCGGCGTGAAGGCTCATTTGGAAACAGGTCGGCGAACTGGACCAGCAGTTCCTCGACCACCTGTGGTATCGCGACAATTGCTGGCACCTGTCCCTCCCAACTGGTAGACCAACGCTCGCCTGATCATATGCTCAGAAGCTTGTTGCCGCAAATCTGCAAAAGTCCAGTTA
>LJCR01002002.1 GCA_001399705.1 Kouleothrix aurantiaca | reverse complement strand
CGTCAAGGGCGCGCACACCAGCCCGCTGGGCAACGAGATCTTCGCACAGATGGACCCGGGCGGCCGCGACACCTTTGTGTGGATGCAGAACGCCGAACCGGGCAGCGTCTACTGCGGCGACGAGACCGACGGCGAGTCGCTGCGCGCCTGCAACATGGCCCTTGAGGGCCTGCTGGCCTACGAGAAGGGCGGCACCAAGGCCGTTCCCGCGCTGGCCACCGGCTGCGAAGCCAATGCCGACCTGACCGAGTGGACCTGCAAGCTCCGCGAGGGCGTGAAGTTCCACGATGGCTCGGATTTCGACGCCAACGACGTCGTGATGACCTACTACATCCAGTGGGACGCCGCGAGCCCGATGCACAAGGGCCGCACCGGCAGCTTCGATTACTTCTCGGCGCTGTGGGGTGGCTTCATGAACGCGAAGCCGGCCACCTAGGCCTCTGCGCGTTACGACCTGCCGAATGCGGCCGGGGCACAGTGTTGCCCTGGCCGCATTCCCCAATCAATGGGATGCTGCCATGTTTCAATACCTCAGCCGGCGCGTGCTTACCGCCATCCCCGTGCTTATTGGCGTCATGCTCGTCACCTTTGCCATGGCGCGCATGATCCCTGGCGGGCCGTGCGTGGCGATGCTTGGCGAAAAGGCGCGCCCGGAAACCTGCGCGCGTTTCAATGCCGAAAAAGGCTTTGACCGCCCCATCCCGGTGCAGCTTGCGGTGTACGTGCGCGACGTCGTGACTGGCGATCTCGGCACCTCGATCCGCTTCAACCGCGCCGTCACGCAAATCATCGTCGAGCGCCTGCCGCTGACGATGGAGCTTGGCATGGTCGCGCTGCTGATCGCCACGCTGGTTGGCGTCCCAGCTGGCATTATCTCGGCCATCCGCCGCAACTCGGCCATCGATGTCGGCACCATGGTTGGCGCGAATATTGGCGTTTCAATGCCGGTGTTCTGGCTGGGGCTGATGCTGGCCTATGTCTTCGCCATTGTGCTGAAAGGCACGCCCTTCCAGCTGCCGCCTTCGGGCCGCCTTTCGGCCGGCGTCACATCCACGCCCTTTTTCGAAGTGCTTGGCTGGTCGGCGCCAAAAGGCTCGTTCCGGCTCAGTCTGCTGCAGTTCATTGCGAACTTCTACCTGTTTAACTCGATCATTACTGGCCAGTGGAATGTGTTTGGCGACGCGGTGAAACACCTGCTGCTGCCTTCGGTGGCGCTGGCCACCATCCCCATGTCGATCATCGCCCGCATGACGCGCGCCAGCATGCTCGACGTGCTTGGCCGCGACTATGTGCGCACTGCGCGCGCCAAGGGCCTGGCCAGCGTCAAGG
>LJCR01002003.1 GCA_001399705.1 Kouleothrix aurantiaca | reverse complement strand
CCAACCGGCTCAAAGACGAATTCCTCGCCACCGTCTCGCACGAGCTGCGCACGCCGCTGACTGCGCTGCTTGGCTATGCCGAGCTGCTGCAGCGCCGCAAGCGCGACGAAGCGTATGTGAGCCGCACGATTGAAAAAATGGCCCAGAGCGCGAAATCGCAGGCGGCGCTGATCGACGATCTGCTCGATGTTTCGCGGATCGTCAATGGCAAGCTGCGCATTGATCCACAGCCACTCGTGCTTGGCGAGATCGTCCAGGCCGCGCTCGACACCATCCGCCCCACGATCGAAGCCAGGAACCTTCAGCTCCAGGTCGATCTGGCCGCGGCGGCTGATGCCGTGTTTGGCGACGCCAACCGCCTCAAGCAGGTGGTGTGGAACCTGCTGACCAACGCGGCCAAATTCACTCCCAATGGCGGGAAGATTGTGGTTCAGCTTGCGCGCGCCGGCAACGACGCCGAGCTGCGCATCACTGATTCGGGCCAGGGCATCGCCCCCGAGTTTCTCCCCCACGTCTTCGAGCGTTTTCGCCAGGCCGACAGCACCACCAGCCGCTCTTCCGGCGGCCTGGGCCTGGGGCTTTCGATTGTGCGCCAACTGGTCGAGCTGCACGGCGGAAGCGTCACGGCCACCAGCGCCGGCGCCGGGCAGGGGGCCATGTTCACTGTGCGGCTGCCGCTGATCCAGGCAGCTGGCCCGCCCGCTGCGCTCGTCCCTCCCAGCGCAAGCGAAACAGCCGAAGGCACCCCCCTGGCGCTCGGCGGGCTGCGCGTGCTCATCGCCGAAGACCAGCCCGAAGTTCTCGATATGCTCGAAGAAGCAATTGCCGCGAACGGGGCAACGGTGCGCGCCTGCGCCGACGCCCAGAGCGCGCTTGCGCTTGTGCCGGCCTGGCGGCCGGATGTGCTGGTGTCGGATATTGCAATGCCCGGTGAAGATGGCTACTGGCTGATTAAAGGCGTTCGGGCGCTGCCGGCCGGGCAAGGCGGCGCCACGCCCGCCATCGCGCTCACCGCGTATTTGCGAACCGAGGATCAGCTGCAGGTGCTGGCGGCGGGGTTTCAGCACTATTTGCCCAAGCCGGTAACAATTGCCGAGCTGCGCGATGCCATTCTGCACCTGGCCGTGCCACAAGCCCAGTGGCGCTGCGCCGCCCGGCACGAACGGCAGGCATGCCACGCCTTCTGTGCGTTTTTGCGCGTCCAATTCGTGTCGGCAAAACACTGCCAGCGGGGCGTGTGATCGCCAGCCGGGTGGGAAGCGCGGGAACACATACACCCGCCAGAGCGAGCAGCACATGACGATCGAAACGCTTCAGGCCCAGCTCGAC
>LJCR01002001.1 GCA_001399705.1 Kouleothrix aurantiaca | reverse complement strand
CTCGGCGGGCGGGCGCGCCCATCGTGGCGGGCCAGGGCGGCCAGCTCGTCGGCGTATTGCTGCTCGGCGTGTTCGCGAAGAAGTATTGTCATTGGGAAGCTCCTGAGTATGGGCGAATGACGAATAACGAATGACGACCGACTGCCTTCACTCATTATCTTTCGGGCCGGCGCGCAACGAACAGGTAATTCTGGCAGAAAGGCGAGGCCAGCGCGCCCAGGAATGAATCAGCACGGTCGTACCAGCGCGCCAGGCGGGCTTCGTCGCGCACCAGGCGGCGCAGTTTCCACCACCAGATGTTGCGCGGCAGCAGGGCGTAGCGGCGAATTTCGAGCGGTTCGAGGCCAGCGCCCGCGCACAGTGCGCGGATCTGCGCGGCGGTGAAACGGTGCTCGTGCGACCAGCGGCCCAGCCGGCGTAGCATAAATTCGATCCAGCTATAGCGATTGGGCAGGTGAAAGCAGACAAACACGCCGCCGGGGCGCAGCAACCGCGCGATCTCGCGCAGGCTGGCGGATTCGTCGCCGCCGTGCTCGCGCACGTGCTCAAGCACGCCAATCGACACCACTGCGTCGAACGCATTATCCTCGAAGGGCAGCGCCACCGGGTCGTTGGTGGTGGCGAGCTGGTAGGTGTAGTGTTCAGGCTCGAAGGGCGCGCAAATGGCAGGCGTGCCAAAGAAATCAAAGCCAGTGACGCGGTAGCCGCTCCTGATCAGGAAGTAGGAAAAGTGCCCATTGCCCGCGCCCCAGTCGAGCACGCGGCTGCCGGGTGGCACGTAGCGGCGCACCAGATCGTAGGCGCGCAGGTATTGGCGCGCGCTCACCAGGCTGCCGAACTGGAGCAGGTTGGAATTGTGGACCTGCGCCTGCATGAGCTCGCGCAGGATTTCGTTGAATGGTACGTCAGCCATTCTGGCAAAGTCTTTCATTTTCCTGTCAGGGCTTTCACTCAGCGGATTGTACGCCTGCGGCGGGCAAGGAAGACTCTCTTTTTCTTGACACTTTTGCGCTGCAGCGCAAAAGTGTCAAGGAATTGATGACGGGCGTCGCTGCAAGCGAAAGTTCTGCTGCCGCATTGTTGCCTGTGGCAGCGAAGTTTTGAGTTTTGAATATTGAGTTCTCACCTATCGCCTAACTCTGCGCTCTTTGCGGTTCATTCTTTCGGTCGTTGGTCGCCAAGAGTCTTCATTACCTGCGCCCTTCGATACGCGGCTAACGCCGCTACTCAGGACGCCAGCCTTCGTCGTTCGTCAGTCGTCGGACGTCATTGCCCCAGCTCGCGCAGCATGTCGTGGCGAAACTGGAGCGTGATCAGAAGCTTGTCGAT
>LJCR01002000.1 GCA_001399705.1 Kouleothrix aurantiaca | reverse complement strand
GCCGGGCCGGCCTACGGCCTGCCGATCGCGATTGGCCTGCTGCTCGCCTCGGAGCAGGCGCAGGGCAGCGTCGAGCGCGCGCTGTTTGTGGGCGAGCTGGGATTGGATGGCAAGCTGCGCCACACCGACGGCGTGCTGCCAATGGTGAGTATTGCGCGCAACCACGGCATCGAGACGGTGTATGTGCCGTTTGAAGATGCGCCCGAAGCCGGGCTGGTCGAAGGCGCAACCGTTATTCCGGTGCGGACGCTGGCCGACCTGACGGCGCACCTGGCCGGCGAGCGCCGGCTGACACCGTACATGACGGTGCCGCTCAAGCTCGAAGACGACGCGATCTACCCGGTGGATTTTGCCGATATTCGCGGGCAGGAACACGCCAAGCGCGCGCTCGAAATCGCGGCGGCGGGCGGCCACAACCTGCTGATGAGCGGTTCGCCGGGCTCGGGCAAAACCCTGATGGCGCGCGCGGTTCCGTCCATCCTGCCGCCCATGAGCCTGGAAGAATCGCTTGAGGTAACCAAAATCTACTCGGTGAGCGGCATGCTGCCGCCCAACCAATCGGAAACACCTACGGTCGCCGTCTCGGCGCGCACCGGCGCCGGGCTCGACGCCCTGGCCGACGCGATTGCGGCCGACCGCGCGGCGGGCCTGCTGCCCTGCGCGGTGGTGGCCACCCCCGGCACAACGGCTACCACCGCGCTCGACCCGGTGGCGGCGGTTGCCGCAATTGCGCAGCGCGAAGAAATCTGGCTGCATGTCGACGCGGCCATGGCTGGCTCGGCCATGATCCTGCCGGAGTGCCGCTGGATGTGGGAAGGCATCGAGGGCGCCGACTCGATTGTGCTGAACGCGCACAAGTGGCTGGGCGCGGCGTTCGACTGCTCGCTCTACTACGTGCGCGACCCGCAGCACCTCGTGCGCGTGATGAGCACCAACCCAAGCTACCTGCAAACTGCGGTCGACGGCCAGGTGAAGAACCTGCGCGACTGGGGCATCCCGCTGGGCCGGCGCTTCCGCGCGCTGAAGCTCTGGTGCCTGATCCGCGAGCAGGGAGTGAGCGGCTTGCAGGCGCGCCTGCGCCGCGACATGGCCAACGCGCAGTGGTTTGCCGCGCAGGTGCGCGCCACGCCGGGCTGGCGCGTGCTGGCGCCCGTGCCGCTCCAGACAATCTGCATCCGCCACGAGCCGGCCGGGCTGGCCGGCGCGGCGCTCGACGCGCACACGCAGGGCTGGGCCGAGCGCGCCAACCGCTCGGGCGCGGCCTACCTCACGCCGGCAGTGCTGGATGGCCAGTGGATGGTGCGCGTATCGATTGGCAGCATCTCCACCG
>LJCR01000200.1 GCA_001399705.1 Kouleothrix aurantiaca | reverse complement strand
CCACCATCCCTGGCAACACGGGCACCACCGGCCTGCTGGCGGGCGGCGGCTTCGACCTGCTGCTGGCCCAGATCGTCGGCGTGGTGGGCGTGGGCCTGTGGTCGGCCGCCACCTGTGGCGTTATGTTCTACGTGCTGAAGCGCACGGTTGGCCTGCGCGTGACTCCGCAGGAAGAGATCGAAGGGCTCGACTTCGGCGAGCACGGCGCGGTGGCCTACCCCGACCTGCTGCCTGGCGCTGAGGCGCCTGTCGCGGCGGTGCCGGCCGGCGCGATCGGCAGCCCCTCGCAGGCATAGCTTTCGCGCACATCTCACACTTCTTTCGCACAGCAGCAGGCGATCATTGATCGCCTGCTGCTATTTTTGCGCGTTGTACCGCAGGCAATCGCATCTGCGATACAAACAGTGCCGATTAGCGGCAAGCACAGGCAGCGCATCCATAAAATGCCGACGACAAGTTGCTACAATCACGTTCCAAGATTTTATCAAATGCCGGCTATGTGCGCAGTACACTAGCATACGAGCAACGTGTTTCGTTCGTAATGCCCGTAACGCATTGAAAGGAAACAGCGCACCATGGCAACTCGACAAGAGCAAGTCCTTTCTATTCTTGAGCGCCTTTCGGCACAGGGTGGGGCAGATATCAGCGGCAGTGTTGCAGTAAGCATGGATGGTATTGTTCTGGCGAGCCGGATGTCCAGCGATATCAACGCCGACCGGGTTGGCGCGGTTGCAGCCACCATGGTTGGCGTCAGCCGGCGCGTCTCGACTGAGCTGAAAATGGGCGCGACAGAAGAAGCGATTTTGAAATCGAACGCCGGCCTGTTTATTGTGCTGCCAGCCGGCAACCAGGCGATGCTGGCGGTGAATTTGAAGCAAGGCGCAAACCTCGGCATGGTGCGGATCGAAGCGCGCGACGCGGCGACGGCGATCAGCCAGATTATTTTGTAGATCTGGCAGATCAAGAGGAGTGATGCCGGCTGAAACCCACCCCGTTTGCCCAGAAATATAAGGAGCAGTGAACTTATGGCAGGCGACGAACGCGCAACCCTTGGGCAATTCATGAATCTGGCGTGTTTCCAGTATCTCCGCGTTGGAACAGAGGAAGTCGCTGGCCGGGCGCCAATTGTGGCAGCCGGCCGCAAGCGCGGCTATGATCTGGTCGAAAGCCTGGGCTTGCTCGGCACAACACAAGACGCAGCAACGATCCAACGTACCCTGGCTGCAGCGCTTGGCGCCGACGGTACGCGGCTCTGCGTCGTCAATAGCATTGCCCCGTCTGACAGTGGTGGCTATACAGTGCACATACGTGAGGGGGCCTGCACCACCGGCCAGGAGTCGAGCGAACCTCTCTGCGCGTTCACCATGGGCGTTTTCGTGGGCGCGCTTCACGGCATCACGGGCGCGCAAATGCGCGGTACGGAAAGCGTGTGCAGCGCGTGTGGTGCCGAAGCATGCGTATATCAGATCGAGCCGGTAACTTTTTAACCCGTATCGGCAATATGTGTGGGCATGCGAGCGCCCCCGCCAATGCGTCTTTTGTACGCGCTGGCGGGGGCGTCGTTAGTGGCATGGTACCAAACTGCCAAGCCCGTTAGAAGTTTGCTTCCCGCGCTTGCAGCACATCAAGCGTTGCTACCGGAAAGGTACAGGTAAACGTCGCGCCCTGACCCAGCGCGCTCTCAACACTAATTTCGCCCTGCATCAGCTCGGTCAGGCGGCGTGTGATGGCAAGGCCCAGGCCAGTGCCGCCAAAGCGGCGGGTGAGCTGGTTATCGATCTGGTGAAACGGCTGGAAAATCCGCCCAAGCTGCTCGGCCGCAATGCCGATTCCAGTATCCTGAATGCGAATGCTCACCTGATCATCACGAGCCTCGGTATGCACGCGAATAAAGCCCTGCTCGGTAAATTTCACCGCATTGGCCAGCAGGTTGGTCACAATCTGCTCAAGCCGCCCGCTATTTGCGCGCGCCAGCGGCAGGCCCGGCGCAAGGTCAAGCTCCAGCGTCAGGTTGCGTGCGCGCAGCTGCGGCTGCAATGTACTAGCCACACTGTGTATCACCGAGGTCACATCCACCGGGTACAGATCAACATTCAGGTGGCCGGCCTCCATCTTCGAAAAATCGAGAATGTCGTTGATCAGCTGGAGGAGCATCTGGCCATTACGACGCACGTGTTCAACCGGCTCAAGCGTGCGTTCAGGCAGCGGGCCAAACACGCCCTGATCGAGCATGTCGGCATAGCCAATGATCGACGTCAGCGGCGTGCGCAGCTCGTGGCTCACTGTGGCCAGAAAGACCGATTTCAGCGCACTGGCCTCGTTTGCCGCTTCATAAAGCCGTGCGCGCGTGATCGCATCGCTCACAAGCTGGCCAATCATTTCATACAGGCGCAGATCTTGCCGATCAATAGCCTGCTCGTCGATATAGCCAACGGCCAGCACGCCCAGTGCCTGCCTGCGATGCGTCAGCGGAATAAGCATCATTGTTTGTAGCCCCAGGCGCTGGAGCGCTGCCGCCGTGCTGCTGCCATGCAATGTCGCGTCCGAAATCGAAAGTTGCCGCGGCACGCCGCTATGGATGCTTTCAAAAATTGTGCCAAAATCACGCTCGGTAATATACGTATCCGTGAACACAGGCGGCGCGCCGGCCGGTGTCGAATCGGCCACCAGGTGCAGCGTCGTCCGATCGCCTTGCAGCAGGCCGATCATCACCCGATCCCATTGCATCGTGCTAGCGATCTCGCCCGTGATCGTGCGCATCAGCACTTCTGTATGGGTTGCGGCGTTTGCCACGCTGGCAATCTGGCTGATCAAGGTCAGCTCGCTGAGCCGCCGTTCAAGCTGCTGCTCCATCGTGGTGCGATCTGTGACATCGCGAAGCAGCAACAGCGTGCCATCCTGCCCGCGCCCGGCGCCAATCGGGCGCAACCGTACCTCGGCCACCGAGAGATTTGCACCTGCACTGTAGCGCACGCTTGTAGCGAGCGGCGCGCCTGGCTCGGGCCAGATCGGTTCGATCGCGGCCGCGAGCGGTGAAAAGTCGGCCAGCTCATGAAAACTGCGCCCCAGCCAGACATCGGCCGGTGCCTGGAGCAAGCGCATTGCGGCTGGGTTCAGGGTTGCGATCACCCTGCGATGATCGAGCACGATCAAGCCATCTGGCAGGTCGTCGGCAATTCCCTGCTGCGCACTCGGCGTTAAACTCAGCAAGTGGAAATGCCGCGTCGCATAGAACATCAGCGCGCCCGAGGCCGTAAACAGCAATGGCGTTGGGTCGTCCACGGCGCGTACCTGCACGCCCATCAAGTGCGCAATATTACCGATAATTGGGAACATCGCGCCCAGCACAACCATTTGGGCCTGGCTGCGATACAGCAGGCGCGATTGAGTCATAGTATAGATAAAGAACGCCATGCCAGCGACAACGCATGTATACGAATACAGCGTGTGCAGCCAGAACAATGGCGCGCGCTGCACGGCAATGGCTACAAATGGCCGGCTCAGGTCGGGGCGCACCTCGCTCCACCACAGGAAGTGCCAGCCGTTAGTCAGCACTACAGCATAGGCTAGCAGCGGCGGCACAAGCAACAGCGCCACCACAAGGCGGGTGACATACTGCCAGCGCTTTGAGTACGCTAGCGCGAATAATAACCAGCACGGCCCCACCGCCACAATGCCGGCGTACTGAATCTGTGCCCACAGCAAAGCCTGTTCGGGCGTTGCACTTGCTACACTCAGGGTATGGCAGAGCGACCAAAACGCCACCGCCGCCATCAGCCAGCTAAATGGTCGTGCTTCAAGCGTCCGGCGCTGCCAGCCATACAAGGCTAAAGCGAGCGACGAGAGCGTTGCGATGGCATATAGCGAGATCGAAGGCAGTGCGCTCATGCTCTACTCTCTGACATTATTTAACAAACGAATTTCATAGTGGAAGTTTATTATACTTGAGCGCGCAAGCCCTCTACTTTGCATTACAATACGGCAACAGAAAGCCAAAAAGCCCGCTACGTCGAACTATGCCGACGTAGCGGGCTGTTTGCTGCAATTGCAGGGTGAATGCTTTCGCGGGTGCGGGTGAATTCGCTGTAAGCTAGGTATATTTATGCTTGCTCAGGTCAGTGCCCGACGAAGAGGAGCTATCGGGCGCGGATTGCCCACCGCCGCCCAGCAAGCCACCCAGCAAGTCGCCGAGGCCGCCCGGCAAATTGGGCAGCGGGAATGGATTGTCGCCGCTCGACGGGATGGTTTGTGGGGCGGGCTGGGGCGAAGTGCGCCCGGATGGGAGATTGTGTGGCGCTGGTTGCTGCTGCGGAAGGCCGCCGGCCAGGCCACCCAAGCCGCCGCCCTGCAATACCTGGCGCAGGATGGCGCCAAACAATCCTTCCAGCAGCGACGCCGCGCCTGCCGCGCCCGGGTCGATCTGGCCAGTCGTGTCAGTTCCACTGGAGCGCCCATAGCCGGTTGGCGACTGAGCGGTGCCAAAAGCCCCACGCCGCAAATTCAGCAGCGCCGTCAAGATCGCCTCCATGTCCGATTGGCCAGCGCGCTTCGATTGCAAATAGGTCATAATCCCCGGCAGTAATACATCGATCAGCGAACCGGCACCCTGGGTATTTCCGCTGGCCTGGTTCGCGCCCGTTAGCAGGCCTTCCAGCAACGGTACCAGGTCATCAAGTGAAAAATTCGTCTGGCCGGCCAAACGATTGCCAGCTTCAACCAGCCCCTGCGCGTAGATCGGCGCGGTTGCGCCCTGCCCCTGGTGCTGAAGTGTTTTGGCCGCCTGGTTCAGCGCCTTGCCAATATCGGTTTCGTGGCCCTGCCCAAGCTGTTTCTGCAAGGAATTTGTGATCAGGCGGAAATTCGCCGCCATATTATCGCCGGTGTCGCCGTCGCCACGGTCGATGCTATTGATATGCGCCCGATCCTGCTCAAGATTCCGCGTCATCGCTTCAAAGAGCGCCACCAACCCATTTGCTGAAGCCATCGCAACGTCCTTTCTGCTCGGCTCGCACAATTCCTCCGTGCCGGCGCAGTATAGCACGATCGCCGGCTTTGCCAGCACACATGCAATGTCGGTGCCATTGCATATCTAGCCGGTAATAAACGGGTAATGCGCAACGTTATAGTGTAAAGCATTCCAGCATGGAAGTTCAGTGTTATCGCCGCCATGTGCGCGGCAAAACAGAAAGGAAATAATCCTATGAAGGCAAGCCCGTGCCGTACCGCAACCCTGAGCCGCTGGGCCAGAAAAGTGCTTGTTTTCCTGGTGCTTTGGGCCGCGCTGATCGCTGCCAATGGCAGCTCACAGCCGGACTCCGCAGCAGCGCCTACAACCGCCGTGAACTGGACGTGCCGCACGAATTGTCTG
>LJCR01000020.1 GCA_001399705.1 Kouleothrix aurantiaca | reverse complement strand
CAGCGAACGACCGCATAGCAGTCTTGGCTATCTCACACCACACGCATTTCGCGCTGCGTGGAGTGAAGCGCAACAAAACCAGGCAGATCCTCTCACCGGGACTTGACAGTTTTAAGGGCTCATGTCAACGGTGGCTCTGTAGTCATGGCTGATGGCGCAACCACACCTCTCTGGCTGACGCAAGACGCCGGGCAAACCTGGACTGCCGTCGCTTTGCCAGCCACTGGATCCCTGACTGAAAAGATTAGAATCCGCCGCGTCGAGTGGAGTGAGACGGTCAATGGTCAGTGGATGCTGGCTTGGGGAATCGATCGAATTGAGCGGGATGGCTACGAGGTGCTAACCCGCGGCACGGTTGGCAGTGGATCAACCTCGATTATTCTCTTCGGTCCAGATCGAGGGACAGGAGAGACATCAGCTCTTCCTGGTGCGAACGGCGAGATAGTCATCCACGACATACGTGGCAACGGTATCGACTCGGCGCGTGTTGGGTATGTGGAGGCTGGCACGAATGTGGTAGCTGGCTACACAGATGGCCCTTGGATTACCTTCTGGAATTATCTTGAGCGCCTGCCATGGACTTCAGGAGCGCAGGGATCGCGGGGTCTCGTCGGTGTCCCGTGGGGTGGTGGTTCTGGGCTTTGGGCGACTGGAGATTACCATGTAGCTGCGTTAACCCACCGCGTCGATGTGAGCGGCGGATATGTCGCGCCGACTCGTGACGGCGCAGTCTATGTGGCCGGAGGAACTGGCATCCAGCGCGTGGATAACGTGCTGGGGACACCAGTTGTTACACCTGTGTCAGCCAGGACAAGTTCGACTGGTTTCATTCGCGCCGATCGCAAAAATCACGCAATCGTCGCGGCGATTGTTGGCGGTAACACGGAAGTTCAAGTCCTCACCAACGGCTGCACAACCTGGGAGGCAGTGCCAATCACAAATGACATGCGAATCGGCGGCCTGGCAAATCGACTAGAAGTCATTGCTGGTACTACCCCTATCGACACGGACTGTGATGCGCTGCCAGATGATTGGGAGATCAATGGCTACCAGTATGTCGATTCTAGCGGCACGACGCATATTGTCGATCTTCCGGCGATGGGTGCCCATCCTGACCACAAAGACATTTTTGTTGAAGCCGATTGGATGGCTGATACGAGCGAATGTACGCTGTTGTTTTTCGGCTGTGTAGCCCGAAGCCATAAGCCTTACGCTGTAGCGCTCGAGTTGGTTACTCAAGCTTTTACCGACTCGCCAGTGAACAATCCTGATGGCGTTAGCGGCATAGATCTGCACATTGATGCTGGCCCAAACAGCATAATGAACCCAAGAACTGGAGCGAAATGGGGCGCTCTTTCACAAGGGACAGAGATTCCATACGCATCTGTCATCCGAGGAAACTGCTATGGCCCCGGTCAAACTCAACTGGAGACTATTGCACTCCTTGAGACACATTTGGCGCGAGAGCGCTTGCCGGTGTTTCGATATGCGGTGTTCGGCCATACATATATGAATACGCCCCAGGATGGACAGCAGTGCTGGACTGGGAGTTCGACCTCAACTGGCAATACCTTTACATTCCTGAATGGCAGGATAATTACACTAGTAACACTTGCTGTTTCCAATTGGAAATATAATGATGTTGCTGGGCAGGCGGGCACGCTAATGCATGAGTTGGGCCATGCGCTTAGCTTAGATCACGGCGGCCCAACTAAGCTTGTCGACTTGGGATTGGCGACCTCAGCCGAAGTTGGGGATCAAAACTACAAGCCCAACTATTTCAGTGTGATGAACTATGCATACCAGGTAGGCAACCTTCTGAAACAACAAGGGACTAACCGGTATGACATGGTGATTGACTACTCGCGTTCTCAGCTCAACAATTTGGTCGAGAATCAGCTTGATGAACTGGTTGGTGTGCCATCACAATATAACTATAAGCTTCCACAATACTGGTGTGACGATAAACTAAAACCCGCCATAAACCTTGATTGGAACTGCGATGGTGACGCCAACGATAATCCCGTGCAGGCTGATATTAACCGTCCGAAGAACAAGCCAGCGGCGTCGGCATCGGATACCTTGAGAGGCTTTGCGGATTGGCCGTACCTCAAGTATGATAACGGCCCGATTGGCAGGCCGGGTATAACTGCCGATCCAGACCCTGCCTCTGAATACATATCGCATGATGCCGCTGACGACGAGCTTATCCCGCTCATGCGCGCTTATGATGTTACGGTGCAAGGTGAAGGAACGATACTGGTGCGGCCCGGAACGAGCTTTCTCTACACACTCTGGTATTGACCCGATTTCATGGACACAGGATCATTCGGCATGGCTCGAAGCAAACTCCAGCTCATACGCAAGCGGTGTCTGATAGTCCAGCGTCGAATGGCGGCGCTGGCGATTGTAGAACCGCTCGATGTAGTCGAACACCGCGCTGCGTGCTTCTGCGTGGTTTGCAAACTCTATCTGTGGCAACTCGGCCTTCAGCGTCGCGAAAAAGCTCTCCATCGCCGCGTTGTCCCAGCAGTTGCCCGTCCGGCTCATGCTCGCCACAATCCCGTGCCTCGCCAGCAGCGCCTGATACTCGCCGCTCGCGTACTGGCTGCCACGGTCGCTGTGCTGCAGCATCCCACGTGGCGGCTGCCGTCGCCCGATCGCGTCTGCAAGCGCACTCAGCACCAGCTTCCGCTCCAGCGTCGGCTGCATCGACCAACCCACCACCCGTCGTGCATACAAATCCAGCACCACGGCCAGGTACAACCAGCCTTCGCGCGTCGGCAGATACGTGATGTCACTGACCCACGCCTGATTGGGTCGCTCGACCGCAAACTGGCGGTCAAGGACATTCGGTGCAACCCCCAGGCCGTGCCGACTGTCGGTCGTTCGCGGCGTGCGACAGCGGCGTGTGCGTGCCACCAGCTTCGCCTCGCGCATCAGACGCGCGACCCGTTTCCGGCCACAGCGCACGTTCTGTGCACGCAAGTCGGCGTGCACGCGCGGGCTGCCATACGTGCGCCGACTGGCCGTAAAGCTCGTTTGGATCTGGTCAAGCAACTGGTGATCGCGTCGCGCGTGCGCACTGGGCGCTCGACGTTTCCAGGCATAGTAGCCACTGCGCGCCAGCCCGAGCACCCGGCACACCACAGTGACGGGATACTCCTTCGCGTGGGCGGCGATGAACTGATACTTCTGGTTCATTGTGGCATCCGCGAGAAGATGCCGAGCGCTTTTTTTAGAATATCGCGTTCCATGCGCAGCTGGTCGTTCTCGCGGCGCAGACGGGCGAGTTCGGCGGTGTCGGCGGCCGGGGTTGCGGCAGGCGAGCCGTCAGCGGCATGCAACCACGAGCGCAGGGTCTGTGGGTCGATGCCAAGGTCGCGCGCGACCTGCTTGCGGGTCAGTCCGTGCTCAGTCGCGAGTTTGATGGCTTCCTGTTTGAATTCGTCGGTGTAGGTTCGTCGTGTTCCCATGATCATGGCTCCTCTTTTGTGGTTTCCAATCATACCCCATTCGAGGTGTCCATGAAAGCGGGTCAACTTCACTCGTCGTAAAAAACACCGGTCTCATGAGTGATACCTACACAATTGCACCGCAGACGCCCTCCTCATCGCTTGGCTGGATGACATTTAGCACGACACCAGTGACAGTGATGCTGGAGCCAGGACAACAAACGACGTTCCCACTAACGATAACAGTACCGTTTGGTGCGCTCACAGGCGTGGTCGATGAATTGGAACTAGGTGTGCAGAGCGCCACAATTGCTAACACTGCTGAAAGCGGTATATTACAGGTGAAGGCGGATCAGAACAGGCCACTATTTCGAGTTGCCAACACCTATGCTGTCGGCAGTTATCCTCAATCGGTCACAACCGGTGATTTCAATGGCGATGGTCTTCTCGATTTGGTTGCTGCAAACAAAAACAGCAACAACGTGAGTGTGTTGCTGGGTGCCAGCAACGGGACTTTCCAGGCTGCGGTGCAGTATGCGGTCGGTGGCAATTCTTATGCGGTCATGACTGGTGATTTCAACGGAGATGGCAAGCTTGACCTGGTTACTGGGAACTATAACAGCAGCAACTACAGCAGTAACGTCAGTGTGCTACTGGGCGTCGGCAACGGCACCTTCCAGGCGGCAAGCAACTACACTGTCCCTAATGCACCTCAATCGGTTACGATCGGTGACTTCAACGGGGATGGCAAACTTGACGTGGTGACCGCAAACTATAACAGCAGCAACGTGAGTGTGTTGCTGGGTGCCGGCAATGGCACCTTTCAGGCCGCGGTTCAATATGCGGTTGGTGGCAATCCTTATTCGGTCACAACCGGTGACTTCAACGGAGATGGCAAGCTTGACCTGGCGACCGCAAACTTCGGCAGTAACGTGAGTGTGTTGCTGGGTGCTGGCAATGGCACTTTCCAGGCTGCGGTGCAATATGCGGTCGGTGGCGTTTCTTATTCGGTCACAACCGGTGACTTCAACGGAGATGGCAAGCTTGACCTGGCGACCGCGAACTATTACAACAACTCCAGCGGCAACGTGAGCGTGCTACTGGGCAATGGCGATGGCACTTTCCAGGCGGCAAGCAACTATGGTGTCCCTCTCGTTCCTCAATCGCTCACAACCGGTGACTTCAACGGAGATGGCAAGCTTGACCTGGCGACCGCGAACAATAGCAGCAACAATGTGAGCGTGCTGCTGGGCGTCGGCAACGGCACCTTCCAAGCGGCAAGCAACTATGGTGTCCCTAACGCTCCTCAATCGGTCACGACCGGTGACTTCAACGGAGATGGCAAGCTTGACCTGGCGACCGCGAACAATAGCAGCAACAATGTGAGCGTGCTGTTGGGCAGCGGTGATGGCACCTTCCAGGCTGTTGTCCATTATGCGGTCGGGAACTATCCCTGGGCGGTCACGACCGGTGACTTCAACGGAGATGGCAAGCCTGACCTGGCGACTGCGAATCAGAGCAGCAACAACGTGAGTGTGCTGCAGGGCAGTGGTGATGGCACCTTCCAGGCAGTAGGTGCCTACTCGGTCGCTAACTCTCCTCGATCAGTCACGACTGGCGACTTCAACGGGGATGGCAAGCTTGACCTGGCGACCGCGAACAATAGCAGCAACAATGTGAGCGTGCTGCTGGGCGTCGGCAACGGCACCTTCCAGACGGCGATCCAGTATGCAGTCGGGAACCTTCCTTGGACGGTCACAAAGGGTGATTTCAACGGGGACGGCAAACTCGACCTTGCGACTGCGAACGAAAGCAGCAGCAACAATGTGAGCGTGCTGCTGGGCGTTGGCAACGGCACCTTCCAGACGGCGGTTCAGTATTCGGCCGGGAACTTTGCGCGCTCGGTCACGGCTGGCGACTTCAATGGGGACGGCAAACTCGATCTGGCTCTGGCTGGTATGACCTATACCACTGGCAGAGTGAGCGTGCTGCTGGGCGTCGGCAACGGCACCTTCCAGGCCGCAGTCCAATATACCGTTGGTAGCTATCCTCAATCAGTCACGACTGGTGACTTCAATGGAGATGGCAAACTCGATCTTGCGACTGCGAACCAGAGCAACAACAATGTGAGCGTGCTTCTGGGTGCCGGCAATGGCACCTTTCAGGCTGCGGTTCAATATGCGGTCGGGAACCTTCCTTATTCAGCCACAACCGGTGACTTCAATGGAGATGGCAAGCTTGACCTGGCGACTGCGAATCAGAGCAGCAACAATGTGAGCGTACTGCTGGGCGTCGGCAATGGCACCTTCCAGACGGCGATCCAGTATGCGGTCGGGAGGGCTCCGATGTACGTTACGACCGGTGATTTCAATGGTGATACGGCCTTAGACTTAGCGGTTGCGAACGGGGGCGGCAACAATCTCGCCATAATACTGAAATAGATATCTAGGGCTATGATACGCTTTCCCACGCAACTGTTGTTGCCGAAAGCTCTGACATAAGCTATATTGGGAGATACGTGCCGAGAAGTAGGAACACTGTACAAATGTCCTGGCATCAGCTTGATTTATGCCAATGATGACAATAGTACAGCGCTCACTTTCCGCAGCGCGCCGATACAGACATCCAGATTGGCGCGCTGCGGATATAATCACCCTATCATGAGGAGGAATGTATGAGCTATCGTATCTTCACCAGGGCCATCCTGACTCTGACGCTCAGTCTCAGTCTTCTAGCGTGCCAAAACCGACTCGTCTCATCACAACCCGGAGTCGATGCGGATGAGATTCCATCGCGGGAGTACCATGTTAGCGTCAGCAAGGACTCCTTGCATATGTCGCCTGGAGCGACTGGTTCATATCATATGACTATCATAAATGATGGCACGAAACATGACACATATACTATCACTGCACCAATGGAGCAATCGGCGCTTGGCTGGATAACACTTGAGCAGATCTTACCGCTAACAATTACGCTTGAACCGGAGCAACACTTTGAATTACCATTTAGAGTAACTGTACCAACGACAGCCACTGCTGAAATGCATGATGAACTAGAGATCAGAGTGGACAATCAGGCGACAGTTCACACCTTTGACGCTGGTGGCATTGAGGTAAAGATTGAGTAGAGTTTATCTTATAGTTAAGTGATGATTTTAGTCCGGGTAATCTTTGAGAACCAATTGCTAATGATTCCTTATATGGTACTCTTACAAAATCGCTATCTACGTGCATTCACCAGTCTGTTTCTGTCAATGATCGCGATTTATGTAGTATCTCTCTACTTATACAATAGAAATATTGCTCCTGTCTTTGTTAGTGAACTACGAGGTCACACTAATATCGACTTCGCAGCCTGTCTTTCAAAGGATCAGGAGGTTGCAGTTCAATATGGGTTCGCCATCTATCGTCTGCAAAGAATGATTCCCGGATGGTGCCTAATGCGCTATGCCAATGTGATAGAGACATTCCACTGGGATGGCCAATTCACAACGACATGTGTAGTGCCCGAATCTTTTGGGACACAAACATTCGCTATCCGTGGGAGCACTATTGATCTGCAACCGATTGGGAAATACTGCTTCAATAATGCTACATTAATAGTCGCAATTGTTGCCTTTATTGTCCTGAGCATCATGGTATTTCTTGGCCTTTCCATAGTTGGACGGTTGCACTGTCATGAGACCAACAAACTGGCCAGATTGATATGTTAGGATCCTCCAAGAAGGAGGACGACATGAAAACCAACCAGCATACCGCCGAACAGATCATCAAGATCCTTGAGCAAGCTGAGAAGGGTGAGCAGACGATTGCCGCCGTGTGTCGCGAACATGGGATTGCTGAGAATACGTTTTATCGCTGGCGCAAAGCCTATGGCGGTATGTCGGTCAATGAGGCGCAACGGCTCAAAGAACTGGAGAAAGAGAATGCACGTCTCAAGCGCTTGCTGGCCGAGCGCGTGCTCGAACTTGATCTGTTCAAAGAGTTGCTCTCAAAAAAGGGCTGACGATGACCGAGCGACGCGAGGCGGTGCAGTTCTTCGTACATGGCGGCGTGTCGGTGCACCGCGCTTGTGCATTGGTGCAAATCTATCGCTCGACCTTTCGCTACGCCGCACACCCAACCGACGATACCGTGTTGGTGAACCAAATGCAGGCCTTGGCTGCTCAGCACCCGCGCTACGGCTATCGCCGGATCAACGCCCTGCTCAATCGCAGCGAGACGGTCAACCACAAGCGCGTGCGCCGATTGTGGCGGCTCCATCGGATGCAAGTACGTCGTGTCGTGCGCAAGCGCACGCGCCGCACGCGCCCGGAGCGCTTGCAGGCCGCCTATCCTGGCCATATTTGGGCCTATGATTTTGTCGAGGATGCCTTGGCCGACGGCACGCCGCTGCGCATTCTGACAGTAATGGATGAGTTCACGCGCGAAGGGCTGGCGCTCGATGTGGCGCTGACGACCTCGGCGGAACGAGTGATCGGCGTGCTGGCGGCTTTGGTTGGACAGCACGGGGCACCGGCCTATCTGCGCAGTGACAATGGTGCGGAATTTGTGGCGATAGCCGTACAGACGTGGCTGGTGCAGTATGGTGTCCAGACTCTCTACATCGAGCCAGGCAAGCCGTGGCAGAATGGAAAGGAGGAACGGTTCAACGGGACGGTGCGCGACGAGTGCTTGAATCTGCACGTCTTCACCTCACTGGCTGAGGCATCGGTTCGGCTTGGCGCGTACCGGCGGCACTACAACACTGAGCGACCGCACAGCCAGCTCGACTATCTCACGCCGCTGGAATTCAAAGCGGCCTGGTTCGAAGCCCAAACAAAATCGCAGGATCCCTATAGCGGTTTGCAAACGGATTGAGTATATGGCATACTGTGCGCATGAAAGCCTATTCTCTCGATTTACGCCAACGCGTGGTTGCGGCAGTGACGGAAGGGCTGTCGCGAGCCGACGTGCTGCGCATCTTCCAGATTTCGCAATCCACCTTGACGCGCTACCTCAAACAGCACCGTACCTCCGACAGTTTGGCCGCGCGTCCACACGCTGGTGGCCCGCAGCCTGCCATTCCCAGCACCCAGCATCCAGCCCTGGCCGATCTTGTTGCTGCTGGCCCCGATGCCACACTCGCCCACCTGTGCGATGCATGGGCGCAACAAACCGGTGTGCGCGTCAGCCAAGCGACAATGTGCCGCACGCTTGCCACCATCGGCTTGCCACGAAAAAAAAGAGCCTGACTGCGCTCGAGCGTGACGAAGGTCTGCGCTGTACCTATCGCCTGCGCATCCTGCAACACGCGGCTGAAGCATTCGTCGTCGTTGACGAAACCGGCTATAACCTTGATATGACGCCACGCTATGGACGTGCGCCTGCCGGCGTACGTGTGTCTGAGCAAACACCCCGGAATACACCACCCAATACGACCTTGATCGCCGCCCTGTCGACTGCGGGCATGCAAGCGCCAATGCTCTTCGAGGGCGGTGCCGACCATTTGGCGATTGAAGCATATGTCGAACACGTTCTTGCTCCAACGCTGCAAAAGGGCCAAATCGTGGTGTTTGACAATCTCAGTGCCCACAAACGTGCGCGATTGGAGCCGTTGCTTGCGCACAAGCAGTGTGACGTCTGGTTTTTGCCGGCCTATTCACCTGACCTCACACCGATTGAACTGGCATTCGCCAAGATCAAACAGGCGGTACGGCGTGCAGCGGCTCGCACCAAAGAGGCGCTTGAAGCGGCCATTGCGGAAGCACTTGCCACAATCACATCGGCTGACGCCCGTGCATTCTTCGACCATTGTGGCTATCTCGTTTCATCGCCAATGCTCAAGTGATCCGCAAACCGCTATAACATTGGGACTTGACCAGTTCTTGGGTCTCATGTCAGCACCGAAGCTGACTGCTTTTTTAGAGCTTCCCAATGCAACGAACTTCTCGTGGTGGCACTTTCCTGAACTAATCTCATAGCCTAATACTTTGGCTCAAGAGTACAAGTAGTGCACGGTAACGAGAGCAGCCACGAACAACTCGCTGACCGCTTTCAAATTGACCCGAAACTCATGCATCGCCACATAGCCGCTGAGATAGGCCTTATGCACGCCACGGAACACGCGCAAATATGTCCGCAATCCACTCCACAGGCCTTCACAGCTGTTGGTGTGTGCTTCGCGCGTCCCATCACCGTCCGCATCACGCGCCCATTCCCGTGCCGCGTGGCACACCGTGGCATGTGGTCGCGCAATCGTCGCGTAACTCTCGTATTCGTCGGTATAGACGTGCGTTCCTGCTCCAGTAAACTGCTCTACATGCGCGCGCAACGTGGTCTGTTTGGTGTCCAGGACCACCCGCAGACGCACCTGTCCACTCACGCGTCCCACAGTTCCCAGGATCGGCGGCCGGTCATTAGCATATGTGCCACGTCCGCGCCGCTTATTCGCCCGACAGCGCGGTGGGTCAGCCGGATTGAAATGCTCGTCACTTTTTTTCCCCGGCGTTCTGGAACATTTCGTCGCTCTCAGTCGCACTATCCGGCAGTGGTGTGTCGGGTTGTATTGCCTCGGCACGGTCGTGCAGGCGATGCCGCCATTTCAGGACTGTTTTCTCGGTCAGGTCGAGCTCGCGTGCGAGTTGCGCGCTGGACTGACCGTGGAACACGCCACGCAGCAGCAAGACCACTTGGGTGGGCAACAGCTGCGCGCCTTCGAAGATCGTGCGAGTATAGAGCGTATAGACGCCTTGGCAGTTTCGGCAGCGATAGACTGGCAGACCACTACCGCGATTGATACGGAACAAGCGCGCGTGGGCCAGGCTGGCCTGACAATGTGGACAGCCAAAGCCATCCGGATGGAAATGCTGTTCGATCCAGGCGACGCTCGCCTCGGTATCCAGCAGAGTAAGAATTGGAAAATCCATACCCGGTAGTATACCAAGTTTGCACTAGTTGTACTATTGAGCCATCCATTTTATCAGCCTCCAACTCGACATTAACCCCTCTGCATTGACCACCTACGCATCCCGCCCACAAACCCGCGATGATCACGTCGCGCAGATCCGCACCTACCTGGGGTTACGGTCCTACGCAGCAGCCGACAGCGATGCACTGCGCACCTATCTGATCCAGCGCGCCATGCACCGCGACGACGCTGGTGTCCTGATCGCCGAAGCTGAGGACTGGCTGCGCCGTGCCCGCATCCTCTTCCCGGCCGTCAGCACCCTCCAGCGCCTGGTTGGATACGCACGCATGGTTGCCGAGGAGCAGATTCAGCAGGTGGTCATGCGCCAACTCCAGCCCGCCCAGATTGCGAACCTGGAAGCCCTGCTCACGCGCTCGCAAGGGCGGCGCGGCTCGACCTTTGCCTGGCTGAAAACCGCCGCGCCTGCTGCCTCGGTCAATGCCATTGGCGAACTGTTGAGCAAGCGCGCCACGATCCTTGCGCTGACCGTGACCGACCTGGATCTGCGTGTGCTCAATCGCAATCGTGTGCGCCAGTTCGCCCAACTCGGGCACTCTTACCACGCCGGCTCCCTCAAGCGGTTCGATCCGCCCAAACGCTATGTCATCCTGGTCTGCTTGCTCCAGGATCTTATCCAGGAGGTTACAGACGACATTATCGAGATGTTGGATGTCCTGATCGGCCGGATCTTCAGCCAGTCCGAGAAGGAGCGCGATGAGGAGTTCAAGCAGCAGGGCAAGCACATCAACGCGAAGCTCATCCTCTTCCGCACCATCACGGCGATTGTGCTCGACCGGGACATTCCCGATGACCAGGTGCGCCAGCAGGCCTTCGGCGCGATCCCCGCGGAGGCGCTGCAACGCGCCTACGACGAGTCGGCCGCGCTGGTCCAGCCAGAAGACTTCAATATCTTTGCCTTCGTCGTCAAGCGGTACAGTCACCTACGCTCGTTTTTGGTCGATGTACTCGATGCCATCCCCTTCACCGGCACGGATGCGGCGCGCCCCACCTTGGATGCGCTGGCGTTCATCAACCACCTCGATACGACCAAACCCAGATGGAAGAAGCTGCCGCCCGAGGTACCGCTCAGCTTTCTGGATGATCGCTGGCGCTCTGTGGTGTGCCCCAGCCCTGACACGATCGACCATCAACTGTGGATGCTGGGCTTGGCCGAGCAGTTGCGGCGCCAGCTCCGCTCGGCCGACATTCTGGTGCCGGGTAGCCGCCAGCACCGCGACTGGGAGAGCTACCTACATCCCCAGGCAGCCTGGGCCGAGCGGCGGGCGAACTGGTTTGATGCCTGGCATGGTTCTCCAAACGTGGATACCTATCTCGACCATGTGGCCGAGCGCTTCGCCGCCGCGCTGAAGCAGGTGGAGGATACCTGGGAGGAGAACAGTTTTGCACGCATCGAGGACGGCCAACTCGTGCTTTCTCGCGATGAGAAGATCGAGATCCCCGCCAGTGCCAAAGCCTTGCGCAAGGCGATCGTCGAACTGCTGCCGCGCGTGAAGCTGCCGGCGCTGCTCATCGAAGTGAACAGTTGGCTCCCCTTTCGCCAGCACTTCACCCACCCCAACGCAGATATGCGGCAGCCCGCCACTGGGCGAGATGTACTGTTGGATATGTGCATCTTCGCGGTGATTCTGGCTCAGGGCTGCAACCTCCCGCTGGCCACGATGGCCGAGGCGTCTGGCCTCTCGTACCACAAGCTCGTCCATACCGCCGACTGGTACATGCGCGAGGCGACCATCCGCCAGGCGATCATCGCACTGGTGGACTATCACCACAGCCTGCCGCTGGCCGCCACCTTTGGCCCCGGTACCTCAGCGATGTCGGATGGCATCCGCTTCGGTGTCACCGCACGCTCGCTCTATGCGCGGCACAACCCGCGCTTGCCCACGCGCACCCGCGGCGTCACGGTCTACGACATGACCAGCGATCAGGGGTCGCAGCCCTATCTGGATGTTATTCGCTGTGATATCCGCGAGTCGGCGGCCGTGCTGGACGCGGCACTGCATCATGAGACGGAGTTGCCGATTAAGGAACATTTCACCGATACCCATGGCTACACGGAGCTGATATTCGGGCTGTTCGAGCTGGAGAGCCGCATCTTCTCGCCGCGCATCCGGGATCTGCCATCCCAGATTCTCTACCCGATGGAGCGCGAGCACCGTCGCGGCACCCTTGGGCCGCTCTTTCGGGGGCCGCGGATCAATCGGGCGCACATCCGGGCCAATTGGGACGAGATGCACCGGATCGCGGCCTCGCTCCAGGACGGGACGGTCACGGCGCAGCTGTTGGTGAGCAAGCTTCAGGCATTCAAGAACTGGGGCGGGTCTTCAAGACGATCGCAGCGTTGCATTATATCAGCGACGAGGATTATCGCCGGCGCATCCACCACACGCTTAATAAGGGCGAGTTGCTGCATGCCCTGGCGCGCGAGGTATTCTTCGGGCAGCAAGGACTGTTCCGCGAACGTGATTACCTGAGCCAGCTCAACCGGGCGACCTGTATGAGCCTGATCATCAACGCAATCGTGGTCTGGAACACGCGCTATATGATGGACGCGATCGACCACCTACGACTGACAGGCTATCCGATCAACGAGGCCGATCTCCAGCATGTGACGCCGCTACTATGGGAGCACATCACCTTCCATGGGAGCTACCACTTTGACCTGAGCGAGCCGCAGCGGCAAAATGGGCGCCGGCCGCTGCGTATTCGCACAGAGCCACTGGCCGGAGATCGACCCGAGGATGGAGAAGATGTTTGAGGTTCCGGTACCGAGAAGGTTTGTGAAAAAAGTCGATAGCGTTGTAAATTACACGCTCGCTCCTAACAGCCCATGTATGCCGACACCGCTACACAAACGATCGCTCAAGTCGCTGCAAGGCAAGCTGGAGCGCGCGCTCTACCCGGCTGCTGGCCTGGCAAAGTTCCAGGCAATGGCCGACGCGGGCACGCTCGAACGCGTGTACAGCGAGGGTTCGACCCAGATCTTCCGCGTGCCGCGCGGCAAGGATGCGCTGGCCGTGCTTTCGACCACGCTGGACACGCGCGCGCCCACGTACCCCGCGCCGCGCAGCACGCAGTTGGCGCAGCCGGTGTACACGCTCAAGGCCGTGCCCGAATATAGCTGGAGTGCGCTCGGGCAGTCGCAGCCGGTGGCGATTGTGCTGTGGCTGCTGGCGATCTACGCGCTGCTGGCGCTTGGCCTGCCGGTCGCGGCGATCTTGTTTGGCGGGCTGGCGACGCGCGGCGCGGGCGCGGCCGATCCTTAACCCGCTGAACCCGCAGAACCTGGCCACCGACTACTCGGCCACCGAGTTCCTGCCGCTGTACTTCCCGTCGGCCAGCAGCAACCACGACATCCGCCTGATCCGCATGGTGCCGAAAACCAAGCAAACCGCCCAGGCCACGGTGCAGGCATTGCTCGAAGGCCCTGGCTCGTACAATGGCGTTGTGCGGCGCGTGTTGCCCGAGGGCACACAGCTGCGCGGCATCAAGCTGAATGGCGATGTGGCGCTGGTCGATTTCACCGAGCAATTTGCCCGCGCGCCCGAGCTCGACACCGCCATGCGCACCGTGGTCGAGTCGCCCACGACACTCAGAACCATCCGGGGCGTGCAGTTCCTGGTCGAAGGCAACGCATTCGCCGATGGCAAGATATTCCGCCGCCCGGCGATCAATCAGGAATAGCCACCAAC
>LJCR01000002.1 GCA_001399705.1 Kouleothrix aurantiaca | reverse complement strand
GCCGCCGTGTCGGCAGCGCCGACGGTGGCATTGGCGGGAACCGCGCTCGCGGCTGCGCCCTCCAGCGCCAGCGCCAGCGCCACACCCGCCACTTGCGCATCCAGGTCGAGCAGCGCGGGGAACGTCAGCTTGTACTCGCGCATAAACGCGGCGATCGTGCGCGGGTCTTCCTGTACGTCTACGGCCAGCACGGTGAAGCCCTGGTCGCGGTACTGCTCGTAGGTGGCCTGGATCGTGGGCATCTCGGCGCGACAGGGTGGGCACCAGGTCGCCCAGACGTTGATCAGCGCTACCTGGCCCTTGATCTTGCTGAGCATGACGCTTGTGCCATCCAGAGCCGGCAGCGTGAAATCCGGCGCCGGCCGGTCGGGCAGTGGCGCCGGTGTGGTGTCGGCGCTGACCGACGCGGTCGGCGCGGCGGCTCCGCCTGATGGCCCCACGCGCGTCGCGGCGATGAAGAGGCTCCCCGCCAGCAGCACGCCCGCGAACAGCAGGTTCCACTGGCGGCGGGTTAAGACGATCATCAGCGTATCCATTGTATCTGTCCTGTCAGCGTTCTAATCCGACCGGCGCCCACTATGGCGCGGCCGTGGTAAATGGAAAGAAGTTGAACGAGATGCTCGACGGCCGTCCATCGGAGCCTGTCTCAGCCGAAGATGGCGCAGCGGCCTCCACCCATCCATCGCGGCCGTCAGGGAGCCGGATGCGGTACCAGAGCCGGTATGCTTCGGCGCTGGTTCCCCGCGAGTCTTCTGGCCCCGCCTGGATGCCAAGCAGTTGGAACTGCTCGTCCGGCCGCAGCTCCAGATCGCCCAACGACTGCCGCGCCTCGTCGCTGCCGGGCGGTGCCGACCAGAGCGTGACGCTGGATGAAACCGGCCTGGAGGCCACCACGACCTCGCCGAGCGTGCCGCTTGCGTCATCCGCGAACGCGCGCCCGGCGATGACGTGGGTCGGGTTGCGCCAGCCGAGGTCGCTGGGGTGGTCGGGCGCATCGATCGGCCAGTAGCCGGGGCCGGGCGGGCAGTTCACACCACAGCGATAACCGTAGCGCGGCGCCGCGCCGTTCACCTCGGGCTGGGTCAGGAAGGTGCGAATCTCAAAGTGCAGGTGCCCTGGCGCCCTGGGAGCATCCGGCCCGACCGTCCCAATCAGACTGCCGCGCGAGACCCACTGACCAGCTTTGACAGCGAGCGCTGGATCAAGGTGCCCATACATCGAAAACAGGCCATCCGTGTGTTGGACGATCACGACTCGTCCAGGGTAGTTCGCTCCCGCGAAGACCACCTCACCGTCGGCGACCGCGTAGATGCGCGCGCCGACGGTGGAGCCTTCGATCGCGTACCAGTCCTCGGCGGTGTGCCACCAGCCTGGATTGAACCAGGTGTTCTCCGCGGCGTAGCTGTGTCGAATAACGAATCCATCGCCGAGCGGGCGGCCAGGTGCACCGATTGGGTAGCGGTACAGGGGGGTTGGGTAGATGGCCTGGGTAGCCGCCGGCGCTGGCGTGGACGGTAACGCGCTCGGAGCGGGCAACGTGGGCGAAGGAGCACGGTTTTCCGTTGGCGCAACGGTAGAGGACGTCGCAATCGACGTTGGCAGGCTCCCGACTGCTGTCGGGAGTCCGGACGATGCCGAAACGCCAGCTGTTGGCGCGCCACTGCCCGATACGGATGTCGAGGTCGTGCTGCACGCTACCAGCGCCAAGAGCGCAATCGCCATCGTTAGCCCGAGGCGTATCGTTGTGCTCCCATCTCGATTGTATGTCCAATACTGTCGATCGGTCATCGATTTTATCAGGAACTTGCCGTCCACGCAGGCGTTGCGCGACGCCAACTGCGAATTTGTTCCTCAGCGGCCTGTAGTGTACTGCAAGCGGGCGGGGGTGCAAAAGAATCCTGATATCATCGACTTGCGCCCTTCTGATCGCGTCAAGAGTGTGGCTTTTGCTTCATATGTGTGGGATTTGCGCCAGCACGTCAATCCACAGCCCATGACATCACGTGCACTGCCAAAATCACTTGCCTCCCGTTGACTTAGACGATGTGCCGATTCCAGTTCTCGTAGCGCTCGCGAATCTTTCCATGCAGCACGCAGAAGCCGATTATGAAGCCGCCGATGATCACCGCCTTCTCAGTCTACTTTCCAAAGGTCCGGTGTACAAATTGACTCAGCGGCGCCGCGCCCGGACTTCCCGCCACAGTCCCAGGCTGAGCAGCACGGCGCCAAGTGCCACCAGGCCCACTTCCACGTAGACAGCCCAGGCGCCCGGCACCGCACGATGGAGCCCCAAGAGCCAGTGCGCCAGTATGTTGTCTACTATAGCCAGCGTCCCAAGCGCAATGAGCGCGCCGTTAATGAGCGGATCATTGCGAGCGGCCTTAGAGGTATCTGCCGGACGCTCCAAGTCATCTATCCTTTCGTCCATGATCCGCTCTGTTCGAGAGGCTGTTTTCCCGCAGCCCAGGGCCTCGCTTACGCCCACGTGCAGCGTTAGAGCGCCGGCGCACCCAGAGCAGCCCGACGAGCGTGATATGAGCGCCAGTTCCACTTATTGACAGCAATTCCTCTATCATTATACCATTAACAATGGTACCTTTGACAAGCGTACCCTCGTATGTATAATTGAGCGAGATGTGCGCTAGAGTGGTGGCGTCGTTGGTACTGGTGCGTCCGAGCCAGGAGGATG
Organism: Kouleothrix aurantiaca; assembly: GCA_001399705.1. Classification (GTDB taxonomy): domain Bacteria; phylum Chloroflexota; class Chloroflexia; order Chloroflexales; family Roseiflexaceae; genus Kouleothrix; species Kouleothrix aurantiaca. The sequence continues at coordinate 26,396 of LJCR01000002.1, read as the reverse complement.
GCAGTCGTTCTACATTGGATATTGGGGCAGCGTCCTCACAGGATACGACGCGATTACACTGTAGGAATGGGCCTCCTGACGGCTCAGGATATGCTGCTGACGGAGACAGTGATGACGGTTGAGCTTGACTTCAGCGTGGTGCATCCCGATCGCCCCGGCATCCGCAAGGTGCTGGGCGACCTGGAGGCCGAAATTATGGAACTGATCTGGGCGCGGCCGCTCGATCAGGGCACGACCGTCCGCGATATCTTCGAGGTCTTATACGAACGGCGGCTCCTCGCGTCTACGGACGAGCGCCGGCGCATCGCCTACACCACGGTCATGAACACCATGACTCGCCTGGCCAAGAAACAGCTGCTCCGCACCGAGAAGCAGGATCAAGCCTACATCTATTACCCGAACTTCAGCCAGGAGGAGTTCGTCTCTCGCTTTGTCGAGCACATGCTCGAGAACCTGCTGGTCAACTTCGCCGGCGCCACGCTCAATGGTCTGAGCACGATCGCGGACCCGCAAGTCGCCGCAAAGGCCCGGCAACTGCTCGACAAGATCGCGCGCCGGCGAGCGACAGAGGAGGGCACATAGTGCATACGCTGCTTGGTCTCTCCAGCCTGCTGCTGGTGCTGCTCGGCAGCGCGCTGGCGCTCGGCCTGCTGCGGCGCCTGGGCGGGTGGGCATTGCGGCGCGACATGCAACTCGTAATCCTGGTTGCGCCGATTGTGAGTCTTACGCTGGGACTGGGCGGCCTGCACCATTTCGTCGGTCGCGCATGCTTCATGAGCGCCCCGACGTGGGATTATACGCTTGGTGTGGCGCTACCACTCACTATGGGAGGTATTGCGCTCGGCGGGCTTGCCCTGGGCATGATCCGGCTTGTGCTCCTGGCGTGGGTAATGGCGCGCCGGAGTGTGCCAGCGGAGCCGCAGCTCCAGGCGGTCGCTGATGCCCTCGCGGAGCGGCTGGGGGCGGCACGGCCGCAGGTGCGGCTATGCTCCTATGACCGGCCACTGGCGCTCACCTATGGGCTGTGGCGGCCGACCGTGCTCCTCTCGACCTGGATGGTCCGGCAGCTGGATAGGCGCGAGCTGGAGGCGGTCCTGGCTCATGAGATCGGGCATGTGGCGCGGCGCGACTATTTCGTGATCTGGCTGGCGACGGTGCTGCGCGACGCCTTTTGCTACCTGCCGACGAGCTGGGCAGCCTACCGCCAGCTCCAGCACGAGAAAGAGCTGGCCTGCGATGAACTGGCGGTCGGGGTGACGCGTCGGCCACTGGCGTTGGCGAGTGCGCTCACCAAGGTCTGGCAACAGGCCCTCGAAGGGCCGCGCATCGGTACGGCGCTGTCGCTCCTGGGGGCGGGCGAGGCGATCGAAGGCCGTATCACGCGATTGCTTGATGCGCCCCCAGCCAGCCCAGGTGCGCCGCGAACCCGCCTGTTTGCGCTGGGTGCCGGCGTCGCCGGACTGGCTGGGCTTGTGGCCCTTCAGGCCGTGAACGTGGCCGTACTGCTGGCACCCATGGGCTGTGGCCCGGCTGCGCCGCTCTGGAGGGTGTTCGTATGAATGAGTGATTGATGCCAGGATGCCGCCTGCTCGCGCCCGAGATGGGAACCACGATCGGCATTGCGTGTGCTGTGCTTGCCCTGCTCCTGCTTGCGGTCATCGCGCTCGGTTTCGGGCCGCTGCGCACCTGGATCGGATTTGGGAGGGCGCATGCCGCCTGGTCTTTCGGCCAGTGAAGAAAGTGGCTTGCTCGCCACCTGGCGTCTATATCGTCAGCCTGGGCGGAATCATCCAACAACGGCTGGTTTTCTGCGCCTGGTGTACCAGCTTTCATCGTACCTATATCAGTGGAAGGAAGCGCGCTGGGTGTACGGCTGACGCCAGATCTGACAGACACCTTATCAGCGCATCAGCTCCCGACACCGGGGCTGCCCGGTTGACACTGGCTATTAAACCGACATATCGTAAACGAGGAGGACCAAACCATGGCGTATATTCTGTCACTGCTGCCGCTGCTGGCCTGTCCGGTCATGATGGGCGCGATGATGTGGTTGATGATGCGGGGGAACAAGGACCAGTCGGCCGACCAGGTGCGCCAGACACACATCACCCCCACTGACACCGATCACCCCTCGAACGGTGTACCGCAGAGCTCGATGAGCGGCTTCCACATCTGTCTGAATTGGAAGGTCGTCACCGGGCTGGCGGCGGTGGGGTTGGGGATCTGGGCCATCACGCCGGGTCTTGTGTGGGCGGCAGTGCCGATCCTGGTCGTGCTGGCCTGCCCGCTCTCGATGCTGTTGATGATGCGTGGCATGGGTGGTGGGCAGTGCGCGACCCTGCCTGGGCAGGAGCAGCGCACGGCGCACGCCAGCATGTCCGATGAGCGCCTGGCGGAACTGCGGGCGCAACCCTCGGCCGTTACCCGCGAGATCGCTGAACTGGAAGCCGAGCGATAGACGCATGAACTGGCTACCGAAACGACGAACTCCGCTCATGGTGATGAGCTGGAGCGCCACCCTTGTGGCGGGTTTGCTCTTGCTGGCCCTGGCTGCTATCAGGTCAGGTGTCCCAAGCCAGGGCCAGCTCCCCGATGCGGTCGGTGACTTCGGGGCTGCCCCGGCGTTCGCGCTGACCGATCAGCTTGAGCGGCCAGTCAGTTCGGATATGTTCCGCGGCAAGGTCCTCATCGCCAACTTCATCTACACGAGTTGTAACGATATTTGCCCGTTGCTCTCAGTCCAGATGCAGAGACTCCAGAATCGCCTGCGCCAGGAGCAGCTCCTTGGCAGCCATGTGCAACTGCTCTCCTTCACCGTTGACCCGGTACGCGACACGCCTTTGGTGCTGCGGAACTATGCCCAACGGCATAACGCCGACCCGGATACCTGGCGCTTTCTCACCGGACCAGAGGACACGGTCAAGCCGTTGATCGTGGAGGGCTTCCGCCTCGGCGTGCAGGCGCTGCCGCCAGCTACAGCTACGCGCAGCCTGGATGACAATGGTGCCGCCACGAACACGGAATATGAGGTCATGCACAGCGGCCGGTTCGTCCTGATCGACAAGCAGGGGCGCATCCGAGCCTATTATGACGGGCAGGAGGTTGATCTGGAACGCGTTGTGCGCGACATCCGCGGGCTGGTAGGCTGATGATCGCGGTACGAGGGCACCGGAGGAGCCTATGGGCAGGGTTGCACAGGATTGGTTCAGCATCCTCAACACACTGCCGGCGTGGTGTTCCTGCTGGCAGGGCTAACTGCTGCTGGCCGTGCTGCGATCGTGAGGAGCCAGGCCTCCCTGCGAAGATTCAGCGCCGCCGATCAGCGGAAGCGCACGGTGTGACAAAACGAGTAACCGTATGGACCAACAGAGTCCGGCTGAACACCGCCATGAACGGCAGGGAATTCCCAGAGCTTTGCGGCTGGCTGTCCTGGTGACCATGCTCGTCGCACTGATGACCGGTGCCGGCGTGTTGCTGGCGAGTCGGCTCGCACGCTCCGATTCTGGGCCGGCGGTTCTCGATCCGGCGGCGTTCGTCGCTCAACAGCCCGCCAGCAGCACTGGTGGTGGGGTTGCTCCGGCGGTAGACCAGCAGGCGCCAGACTTCACCCTCAAAACCCTCGACGGGGGCGAGGTCACGCTGTCCAGTCTCCAGGGCAAACCGGTGCTGATGAACTTCTGGGCAAGCTGGTGCGCGCCATGCCGCGTCGAGATGCCCGACCTCGTGCGCGTCTATGAGGCGCACAAAGCGGATGGCCTGGTTGTGCTGGCAATCAACATGACCTTTCAAGACTCGGTTTCGGATGTGCAGGCGTTCGTGAAGGAATTCAACATGACTTTCCCAGTGCTTCTCGACGAGACCGGGGCGGTCGCGCACGACCAGTATCGCTTGCGCGGGCTCCCAATGAGTTTCTTCGTTAACCGGAAGGGTATCATCGTCCGCCGTCACATCGGGGCCATGCGCGGCGAGCAGATCGACCAGTTCGTGGGCGAGCTCCTGCAATGAACGGCTGCGTTGTGCCGGTTCGACGAAACGCTTTCCTATCGCGTAGGAGTAATGTGATAGCAGATCAAACCACCAAGTCGCGGGCGCGTCGTGCCCGCACGCGTGGTCGCACGACTGGGAGTGGTCGTATTGGGATATCGAGGCTTGTCCTGATTATCGGATTCCTGTTGGTTCTCGTGGCGATTGTCGCGGTCGGAATCTCACTACGGCGGGGAGGCAGTGAAACCGGCGGCGCTATCGCGACACTCCGAACTGGTGACTTTCATGCTCTTGCCTTCAGCCACAGTAATCCGAACACCGTGTTTTTCGGCCACCACAACGGCATCATGCGCAGCGACGACGGCGGCCGTACGTGGACATCACTGGTCGATCGCCCGAACTTCGACACCATGAGCCTGGCCGTGAGCGGCGCCAACGGGGGACCGATCTACCTTGCCGGCCACGACGTGTTCCAGATGAGCGCAGACGGCGGCAAGGCCTGGCAGCCGGTCAAGCATAACCTCCCAGGCACCGATATTCATGGCTTTGCGATGAGTCCGGACGATTCGAACCGCCTCTACGCCCTCGTTGCCGGTCAGGGAGGCTTTCAGAGCGGCGATGGTGGACGGACGTGGCAGCCACTCGGTAGTCTGCCAGGTGATGTGATGGCGCTCGCCGCGGCCGGCGGCAGCCCAGAGACGATCTATGCTGGTAGTATGAGCGCTGGTGTCCTGCGGAGCGCCGATGGCGGCCGCAGTTGGGCGCCCGCAACAAACGGGCTAGGCGCGCGCGGTGTGTATGCGCTCGCGATCGATCCATCGGCGCGACAGACAATCTATGCTGGTGTTGATGGCGGCCTCTACAAGAGCGTTGACGCGGGCGCCTCCTGGAGCAAGCTGGCCTTCCCCGGAGACAACGCCATTGCCCTCACGGTCAGCCCATCGCAGCCGAATGTCATCCTGGCGATCAGTGTGCAGGGCCAGCAGGGGCTGGTCTACCGCAGCGAGGATGGCGGCCAGAGCTGGGGCGCGTCGCAGTGAGGCCGGCGTGGGAGCGAATGCGGCGATGAGGAGGATCGCTATGGCAGAATTGCGCAATGCGGGGCGCCGGGTGATTTCTCAGGCTGATGCAGACGCTATCGCTGCCAAAGCCGGGATGCACAAGCCGCCGGTAGCAGCCCAGTAGCAGGCCGCAGGCATCAACCGGCGCGAGTTCCTGGCCGTCGCGATGGCTGGCTCGGCGGCGCTCTTGGCGGTCGCCGGGATCGTTTTCCTGACCGCGCCCGATCCGTCGGCCGACCCGCTCCTTGGGTCGGTACTCGGATTCGCGGCGGATGTCGATGAGAACACGGGCGAGAAGACCTATCCCGTAGCTGGCGGCTTCGCCTACCCGCGCATCAAGGCCGGCACGTTCGGCGGCATCTTCACGCTGGAGCAGAAGGCCAGCATATTCACGGAGGGCGACCCGCCGCTCCTGGTTCCGGATGGTAAATTCTACATTGCCAAAGTGCCGCCCAACGCAAGCGTGAAGCCGGTGCCCGACGAGGACGACCGCGTCAATGCCGCCAACATCATGGCGATCTACCAGGTCTGCCCGCACCTGGGCTGCCTGGTTCCGTATATCGCGTCCGAACGTCGGTTTATCTGCCCGTGCCACGGCTCGACCTATGAGCGCGACACCCAGTATGTCCGCGGGCCAGCGCCGCGCAACCTGGATCAGTTTCGCCTGACAGTTGTCAACGACACTATCGTCGTTAATACCGGGCAGCGCGTGCTGGGGCAGCCGCATTCCTAAACATGGTGGTGGCGACGCTGGCCAAGAAGTGGGCACACGATATGGCATCCTGGAGACTGTACACAAAGGTTTTAGGAGCTGGCCATTCAGAAGAGACGATCGTATTTCTGCCAGGCTTTACCGGCTCCCACGAGGTCTGGAACCATGATTTTCAGGCGCTCAGCCAGTGCTACCGGCTGGTCTTGCTGGACATGCTCGGCTTCGGCCATTCGCCAAAGCCCGCTATCGACTATACGCTCGATGATCACCTCGGCGCGATCCACCGTACGCTCCACTCATTGGGGGTGGGTACGGCGCACCTGGCCGGCCATTCCATGGGCTGCCTGCTTGCGCTTGCCTACGCGAACCGCTACCCAGCGGAGGCCGGGAAAATCGCGCTGTTTGCGCTCCCCTGGTATCACAGCGAGCAAGAGGCGCGCCAGATCATCGGGAAAAGTTCGCTCTTCAACCGCTGGCTGGCGTTGGACACCCCGCTCGCGCGGATCGGTTGCGCGGTCATGTGCCACCTTCGACCCCTCCTGATGGCCGTCGCGCCCGCGTTGTCCCCCGATGTGCCGGCGGTCGTCTCGCGCGACGCGCTGCGCCACACCTGGACCTCGTACTCGAAGACACTGAATCACGTCATCTTCCAGTTGCGTGCGGATGCGTTACTCCGTGACACTCGCAAGCCAGTGCTCATCGTACAGGGAAGGCAAGATACGATTGCTCCAATCGGCAACGTTATCGGCGCCGTTGACCGGCTTCCAAATGTCTGGCTGAAAACTGTTGATGCCGGCCATCGGTTGATTTTCACGCACAGTGACACTGTCGCACGCGAGCTGGTACGCTTTCTACAGCAACCGGCCTGAGACACATGAAACATGGTGCGAGTGGGCATGCTCGGACCTGTGACATCTCATCTGTTAGCGCTGCCGGGCTGAGGAAATACTGAGGTGCACATCGATACGCGTGCACAACGCCGACGTGGCCTGATTCTGGTAGTGGCAACCCTTACTCTGTCCCTGCTGGTTGTCGCCGGCGTCATTGTGGAACGTTCAGCACGGACACCGCTCGTCCAGGTTGGACAGGTAGCACCTGGTTTTTCGTTGCCATCGACGAACGGCGGTATCCAGTCGCTCGCAGCGGCGCGAGGACGGCCCCTCATACTAGCCTTTGTGCCGTCGGTCCAGTGCGACTTCTGTCGCGCGCAGCTTCGCGCCCTCCAAGCTGCGCTGCCGGACCTGCATACGTATGGAGCTGCGGTCTTCGCGGTATCAGCAGACACTCCGGCCGTGCAGCGTGCAGCCGCCGCCGAGCTCGGCCTGGCCTACCCGCTTCTTTCCGAGGGGCCAACGGTCAACCAGCACCCGGTCGGCTCAGCCTACGGCGTCTACCACTTGCGGCAGCGCCATCCAGGCCCGGTAGATGCGAACGCGATTGTGGTTATCGACGCGAACGGCATCGTCCGCGCAGTACGAGTGCGGCCTGGTCAGCAGATGAGCGCGGCTAACGTGCTGGACATCGTAGACGAAGCGATCGGCAGCGAAGGGGGCGCCAAATGAGCTGCGGCCCCGCAATGACATACTGGCGTATTCTGGCCTGGCTCTTCGGCCCATCACTACCGCTGATGCTTGTCTTCATCCTCTACCAGCGCTTCGACGGCACGCCGCATTTTTTCCTCCACACACTGATGGGCTGGGATGTCGGGCTCATCGTGCTACTCGCGGCGATGCACTATGGGCGGCGTCCAGCTCGATGGGATGGCATCCTTCCATTCCTGCTGGCGCTCTACGCGCTAACACCTGACTTCGTCTACATGGCCGGTCCGTTCCACCGCGACTGGATGGACGTCTTCCTGTTCCACGTCGCGCTCGACGAGATTCTTCCGTTCGCGCTGCCAATGCTGGCGCTGATATGGGTGGTGCTGCTGGTTGAATACGTCCATTGGTGGCCGACGCCTTTGCAGCACACTCAAGACGAGCGGTGGCGTACCATCGTAGCCTGATCGCTTTGCACTCCGCTATCGATTGGGTTGAGCAGTGTGGTATTTGCATCCTTGCTGCGGCATTTCACACACGTCCAAGCCGCGCATGCACCCGATTCGCACTCGGGCAGTTAAAGATTTGCACGCAGGTGCCTGGCGTTGCATGATTCGCGCCATAGCATAACATTTCAGTTTGGTCCACAGGTTGAAGTATGCACAACAAACAGACGGCTGAACAGATCATCGCGCGAGCACAGCAGGAACTGGCCGCGCGCCGTGCGGCGGAGCGTGAGGGACGCTGGAACAACCCCTGGGGCAGGCTCCTGCCGGGGCTCGCAGTGGCTATCCTGCTCGCGTTTCTCGCAGCACCACTCCCGCTGCCGCGCAAACTTCTGCTCGCGATGGGCGGGGTGTGCGGGCTGCGGCCGGCGCACTCGTACTTTGCAGGCGCGGTGCAACTGCCGATGGAGTCGCGGATGGTGGGAATCTACGCTGGCTTTTCACTGACGCTGATCGCGCTCCTGGTCTTCGGGCGGGCCGGCGCACGGCGTCTTGGAAACCGGCCCACGATCGTCCTCCTCGCGCTGTTCTTCGCCAGTATGGCCTTTGATGGGATCAATTCGACGCTGACGGAGCTGGGCCTGCCGCACCTCTATCAGTCGACCAACGTCACCAGGCTCGTGACAGGCCTGCTCTCGGGCATCGCCATCGCGCCGTTTCTCGTCTGGCTCCTCGGGGTGATGGCGACGCCACGTGCGAGTGGGCCTGCGCAAGCGGTTGTGCGCTCGCCATGGGAATTGCTGCTGCCCATCGCGGCGTGCGGGGGCTTTGCGATCCTGGTCATGAGCGAGCAGGCGGCATTCTATTACCCGATTGCGCTCCTCAGCGTCGGCGGAGTCGTCGTTGTGCTGGCGATGGTGGCGCTGCTCGTTGTGTTGGGGATGAGCGGCCTGGATGGACGCGTGACACGAATGCGCCAGATCTTGGTGCCCGGCGCGCTGGCGCTGCTCATCGCGTTCACCGTGCTTGGGCTCACTGCAGCGATTCGCTGGTCCGTTACAGGCATCTGAGGCGCGTGAGGAAACATTTGGACCTGACGGAGATGCTGGACTGGCGATGTGATAATCGTATTCAGGAGCGAAAGGTATGTCTCGAAGTCGAACGGCGGCTCAGCACCGAAGCGGCAGGCAAGCCGGACGTCGGCGCACAAGGCGCAACACGCGGACGATTATCGGCATTGTGGTGGCAGGCCTCATCGTCGTCAGTCTTGCTGGCCTGCTGATCGCGCGCCAGATAACATCCGCGGTACCCGGCGAGCAGCGCATAGCTAACCAGGGGGCCGGACACATCGCGAACGTGACGGATCCGCATACACCCTACAACTCCAACCCTCCGACCTCTGGTATCCATATCGGCGGCGGCACCGCCCCGTGGGGCGTTACGGGCCAGCAACTCCCCGACGAGCAGACTGTACACAACCTGGAGCATGGGGGAGTCGTCATCCACTACCGGCAAGGGCTCGACCAGGCGACTGTCGACCAGCTGACCACCCTGGCGCGCGATCTTCAGCGCCAAAACCCGTGCATCCTGCTCCAGCCGCGCGCGGCGGACAAGCTCGATGCACCGATCGCCGTGACCGCCTGGAACTACCTGCTCGAGCTCCAGCGCTTTGACGCCGATACGCTGACGAAATTCTTCCAGGCCCACATCGGGCGCGGGCCTGAGGCGGTTTGCCAGCGGTAGCACCAGAAGTAGGATTATGGCAATGGAGACGTACTACACCCTGCTTGACGTGCCGATCGATGCGCCCCAGGCGGATATTGAGGCGGCCTACCGCCGCCAGCGCGAGCAATACAATCCTGAGCGCGTCACCGCGCTTGGCGAGGATTTCCAGAGTATCGCTACGGTGCGCACCGCCGATCTCGATCGCGCGTATACCGTCCTTTCTGACCCGCGGCGGCGCCATGACTATGACGTAAGCATTGGCCTGGCGCCGCGCACACAGCTGGACGTGGTTGCGCGGCGGGCGGGGCTGAGTCGACGCGAGGTGGGGCTTGCAATTGGCGGCGCGCTGATGGGACTGCTGGTCATCGCAGTCGTATGGGTACTGAGCGGGCAGCGTGTCCGTCAGAACATCACACCGGTCGGCGAGGTGCGTCGGCCGGCGCCCGAGCTTGCCCTACCCTCACTTGAGGGCGGGACGGTGCGGCTCAGCGACTACCGCGGAAAGGTCGTGCTCCTCAACTTCTGGGGCACCTGGTGCCAGCCGTGCAAGGAAGAAACCCCAGCGCTCCAGCGGGCGTACCAGAAACTACGCGACCAGGGACTGGTGATTATTGGCGTGGATCTGCGCAACCAGGAGCGCTCGGGCGCAGACGGCGATGCCGACGTGCGGAAGTTCATCGAGGGCTACGGCGTCACCTACCCGATCGCGCTTGATACCACCGGCGATGTCGCGCGCGCGTACCAGATCCTGCCCATCCCGACGAGCTATTTCGTCGATCAGTCCGGCACGATTCGCTACATCGCGGTGAGCAAAATCACCGAGGCGGACGTCGAGGCGATCTTCAACCGGCTCAAGCGGGAAGCCGCGGCAGTGGCGGGAGCCGGATCGTAACAATGGAGCTTACATGCGCTGGTCGGCGTGAGTCCGGCGCGGGTTCGGTCAGGCAAGGAGCAAGTGTATGCCGAAACGACGTACCCTACGGCCTGGCGCGCGTGGCGAAGAGGTCATTGGTGCGCTGCTGGGGTTTCTCTTCGGGTATATAGCCGCTGAAGCGTTGATGGGACGATACGTGCATCCCCTGCATTGGGTGGCTGCTGTGGTGATCGCCGCACTCGCGTATGGAGGGACGTTCCTCTGGTATCGCTGGCAATATCCACGACGGCGGAGCGCAACGCCAGCGAATCGCAGCCAGAGCGCGCAGCGCCGCTGGCGGTTGCCGTGGCGGCGCTGACTCGTCAGCGTCGGACGCGACTATTGTGCCTGGGAGGGTGTGGGATAAGACGGACGGAAAGGAGCGCACATGGTGCGTGTCCATCTACGTTTCTTGGTCGGTGCCGCGGTGGTATCTCTGGCGCTGGTTGCGAGCATTCCCTGGGCGCGCCGGGCGGTCGCAGGCCAGCCGACCGTCGCCGATTTCGCACCCACGTATGCACCACGCGAAGCCGCCACCCGCGTGGCCACGGCACAAGCGGCACAGGCACAGTATCGCCGCTCTACAGATCCAGCGGCAACCGATCCAAGCCAGCTCCCGCTCGTCCCCCCGGTCTTTTTCCCGCAGACCGGCCACCACCTCAGCAATCGCGCCGGCTTCCTCGACTTCTGGCGCGCGAACGGCCAGGTGGTAATCTTTGGCTACCCGGTCACGGAAGAGATCATCGAAAATGGGCGCGTCGTCCAATACTTCGAGCGCGCGCGCTTCGAGTTCCATCCCGAACTGATGGGTACTGTGAATCAGGTTCAACTCGGCCTGCTTGGGCGCGAGATCCTGGCCGACCGTGAAGTGGCTGGCGTGCCCGACCCGCAGAACGGCGCGCGCTATTTTCCTGAAACCCAGCACACCCTGTCAGGCGAGTTTCGCGGCTACTGGGAGCGGCGCGATAGCGTGAACATCTTCGGCTACCCAATCAGCGAAGAAATCGAGGAGGATGGAAGAATCATCCAATACTTCGAGCGCGCGCGCCTCGAATACCACCCCGACGATATGGCGCCCTTCTACCGCGTTATGGAACAGGCGAATGGCATCTCGCTCAATACGCTGCACGAGGTTGTGGTCAGCGATCTCGGGCGGCAGGTAGCTCGGCTGCGCGGCATCAAGACCGCGCCGGTGGCCCCACTTGTAGGAGCGCGGGAGTGGTCGCCAGCGCTGTGGAATCGCCGGATTGAGGTGAGCCTGTCGGAGCAGTGGCTGACGGCCTACGAGGACGATCTTGTCGTGTACCGCGCGCCCGTAGCGACTGGACGCGACGGTTTCAATACACCAACCGGCAGCTTCGCGATCTACGACAAGCTGCCGGTGCAGACGATGACCGGTTCAGCTAGCGGCGAGAGCTGGTTCGTGCCTGATGTTCCCTGGGTGCAGTATGTCGTCGGCGGAGTCGCGCTGCATGGCACCTACTGGCACAACCAGTTCGGCACCGGCTACCGGCTTTCGCACGGCTGCATCAATCTGAGTATGGACGATGCCGAGTGGCTTTATCGTTGGGCAGACATCGGCACCCCAGTTGAGGTGCGCGCGTAACCAGTGCGCAAGCGCCTGAGATAATAATGTTCGGACGAATCGTCTTGACGCTCCACCTGACAGCCGCTCTAGCGGTGCGCAGAAGCGGCTCATGAGTCAGCAGTGCACCGGACATGCAGGGGACGCAGTGTCACCAGGGCGCGATTAACCTTCTCCATCGACGCGTGTACGTCCTACTCAGCAGCTCGCACCAGCTGCTTCAGATAGTTCAACGCCAACCGTGCTATGGCGTGCCCTGCTATAGCTCGCATCTCTCCGAGATCGCCGATGGGATTGCGCCGTGTGATTGTATGATGATGGCTGATGGTGGGTTCAAACGCCTGGGCCATCAGCAACAGCGGCAACGTGCGATTCGTCGCCTCGATTTCCACTGCACCATCGGTCGGCCGGGCATGCCAGACAACTGGCAGTGCGATGAAGGGAAGTCCCGCCCTATATGTACCTCCCTGGCTGCCAGCGCTGCGAGCACGTGACCCCGCGGCTTCCATAGCGTTTTCAAACGAGCCTAAACATCAGACCCCACCGACATTTTACGAGTAATGCCCTCACGCGCCTCACGGAAGATTCTAGCCACCTATGCGCCATATCCTACAGAGCCGTATGATATCCCACATATCATCAATTAGCCACCCCCTCCAACATCCCATACTGATGCGTAGTAGCAGTTGCGGTCCAGGCGTCACTTGCAAAATTTGTTAAGAAAGTTGTAGACTTCGCGGATCCCAATCGTCTGTTGAAGGTCCATGTATTAGGCAAGCCCCAATGCTGCCTGGATACCGTGTCGGCGTCGAGCCGCCGACGGCACAAGGAGGTGCAGCTGCGCGAGGTATCCCATTGTCCATTTCCGCTATTCGGTGCGAGCGAATCGCTATTCTGAAGGAGGACTTCTTGTGAAACACCGCTCTATTCTGGCTGTGCTGTTGCTGATTGTGCTGGCCCTCACCGCCGTTCCGTCCGCTTCGGCAGCAATTTCAGTCGACTCGTCAGCGCTGCGCAACGCCGTCACCGTGGGCGCGATTACTGACCACCTACAAGCATTCCAGACAATCGCCGACACCAACGGCGGCGAGCGCGCCTCCGGCACCCCTGGATACGACGCGTCGGTCGCCTATGTAAAGAGTAAGCTGCAGGGCGCGGGCTACACAGTGACGCTCCAGCCGTTCCAGTTTCCGTTCTTCCGCGAGTTGACGCCGGCTGTGCTCCAGCAGACCGCGCCCAATGCGACGTCCTACGTCTACGGCGAGGACTTCTTCACCATGGACTACTCGGGCAGCGGCGACGTGACCGCGGACGTGCAGGCGGTCGATTTGCTGCTGCCGCCAACTGGCGGCTCGACCAGCGGGTGCGAGGCGTCCGACTTCGCCGGCTTCACGGCGGGTAACATCGCGCTGATCCAGCGCGGCACCTGCAACTTCTCCGTGAAAGCGCAGAACGCGCAGACCGCCGGCGCTACTGGCGTGATTATCTTCAACGAGGGCAACACCGATGCGCGCAAGCCGCTCTTCGGCGGAACGCTTGGTGGGCCTGGCATCACCATTCCGGTCGTCAGCGCCAGCTTCGCCCTCGGTACGGAGCTCAATAGCCTGCTCGGCAGCGGCCTGCGGCTGCGCCTCAAGACCGATACCATTTCGACGATCGCGACGACGAACAACGTGATTGCTGAGACGAGTGGCCGCGGTGACCGTGTGGTCGTGGTGGGTGCGCATCTCGATTCCGAAACCGGCACCGCGGCGCTCAACGACAACGGAAGCGGCTCGGCGACGATCCTGGAGATTGCGCTGCAGATGAAGAGGCTCGGCATCCAGCCGGTCAACAAAGCGCGCTTCATCTGGTTCGCGGCCGAGGAGAACGGCCTGCTCGGCTCTGAGTACTATGTCAGCACGTTAAGCACCCGCGACATCAAGAACATCGCCGTCAACCTGAACATCGACATGATCGCCTCGTCGAACTACGTGCGGTTCGTATACGACGGCAACGGCTCCAATACGGCGGTGGCTGGGCCGAACGGCTCCAAGGTTGTCGAGGATGTCTTCCGTGATTACTTCGGCGGCCAGAATCTCGCCACTGATCCAAGCGGCCTGACGGGAAGCTCGGACTACGCCCCATTCATGGATGTTGGTATTCCGATCGGTGGCGTATTCGCCGGCGCGGGTGACAGCAAAACGCCTGAGCAGGCGGCCGTGTACGGCGGCACCGCTGGCCTGCCGTATGACGAGTGCTACCACCAGCCGTGTGATAACTTTGCACACGTTACCCAGCCGAGTAATCAGACCGTGCTCGACCAGCTCTCGGATGGGACCGCGCACGCCGTGTTATCGTTTGCAATGACGACGTCGGCGGTGAACGGGACGGATAAGGGCAAAGGCAGCGGCCAGTACAAGAACCTCTTTGAGTACGACGGGCCGCTCGCGCAGCGGTAGGTTGGCTCCGCTCGCTCGTCGTGGCGGGGCGGCTGGTGACACGCCGCCCCGCTACCGGGTTGTTGAGCACTCCACCATATGATCGCTCTCGTCTGCAATTGCTCCTGTGGCAAAACACACGCAGCTGTAGCATAACCTCCATTTTTCACCCTCTCAGGCATCTATCAGCCCACGTTCAGACGCAATGCTTGACAGTTCTTCTCGTTCAGGTTACCTTCGCCGGTAAATGAACGGTTAAGCTACGTGTGAAGGAGGTGCTTGCCCGTACCAGACGCCCATCACCAGTAACCGCCGTAAGCTACAGATTTTTTCGGTATCACCTTGTATCCGCGGGGCAACGTGTATTACGTCCGCCGCCATCTCCGCTTTGTGATACCTGTCGTTGCACGCTGTAGCTTGTGTAGGTGCCTCACGCGTGAGGCCGCAGCGAGGAATGCTCCATGACCGACTTCTCCGGTTCGGCCGCCGACCACGATACGCACGCGCTCACCGCCCGCGCGCTTCGTCAGCGACAGCGTTATACTCGATCGGTTCAGCGTTCGCAGACCCTCACCACAACCATCGCCAAATACGCACACGCGTTCCCAGGCGCACTGCCCGCCCGCTACGTCATGCATGCCCTGGTTGCGCTCTTTGTCCCGCTGGCGATACTTGCCAGCCAGATTCCGCTTGCGATTCCTTTGGCGCAGCCGCAGGCAAACGCGTCAGACGGCAGCACAGGCGATTTCGTCGCGCCCATCGCACCGTTGTCACTTGACGCAAACACTGATAGTGATGCGCCTGCCCCAGATAGCGCATTTGCTGAAATCGACGCGCTACCGATAGCATCGCTGCGCCCTGAGCTACTAAAGGATCAGCCAATCGACGCAACGGTGGTGGCTGATCTGGCGAACGTACGCGGCGGCCCCGGCACGGACTATGACAAGGTTGGCACGTTGCCAGCGGGAACACCACTCCTGCTCCTGGCACAGTATAACGGCTGGTATCAGGCGCGGCGCGATGACGGTAGCACCATCTGGGTCGCCGCCGAGTTGCTCGACCTGGATGCGGCTGTCGCTGACTTCCTGCCGGACGCGACGAACATTCCCGCGCCGCCTCCACCGAAGATCGGCCTGGTCGCCGAGGAGGGACTGAACCTTCGCGACGGTCCCGGCACAGGGTACATCGGCATGACCAAGCTCCCGTCCGGCGCTCAACTCGACCTGCTGGCGCGCTACAACGACTGGTTCCAGGTGCAGACGGAGGATGGCAAAGCTGGCTGGGTACTCGCGCAGTATCTCTCGATCGGACCAGGCGTCGTGGATCGGGTGGAGACCGTCACAACCGTCCCCGATCTCAATCCAGCTCTGGTTGGATTGGTGAGCGAGGCGAACGTCAATCTGCGCGGCGGTCCGGGTGTGGCGTATGACAAGCTCGGCGCGCTCGGCCACAACACGCAGCTCGACCTGCTGGGCCGCTACCAGGATTGGTTCAAGGTTCGCACGCCGCGCGGCACGGTTGGCTGGGTGTCAAACGAGCTGCTCAACGTCAACGACTACGTGATGCGGCGCGTGCCGGCGGTGCGCGAGATCCCCGCGCTGGCACGGCCGAAGCCGGCGAGCCGCCCTCAGACGCAGAGCCGGCTGGCGCCAGCGCCAGCCGCCACCGCAGGGAGTGTGGTCGAGTTCGCGATGCAGTTTGTGGGATCGCGCTACGTCTGGGGCGGCGCCAGCCCGAAGGGGTTCGACTGCAGCGGGTTCACGCAGTACGTGTACAAGCAGTACGGCCTGAACCTGCCGCACAGCTCGGCGGGCCAGTACAGTACCGCGTACGGCACGACGATCTCGAACCCTGACGATCTGCGCTCCGGCGATATCGTGTTCTTCGTCAACACCTATAAGCGCGGCATCAGCCACGTGGGCATCTACGTCGGCGGCGGCAACGTCGTACAGGCCCTGAGCCCGAAACAAGGCGTGGGAGTAGCGAACCTGAACGGCGGCTACTGGGCGCAGCACTACTACGGCGGCATACGGCCGTCACGCTAGCTCGACTCGATTCGGGCTATCAGTACCATCAGCATACGCCTCTTCGCCGCTGGATGATCGCGAAGGAAGAGAGAGACAGAGCAGTTCGGCGCATGAGGGGTGTGGCACCGATTCGTGATGAAACAGCCAAAAGACAGAAGCAGGCGTGTCAGCGGCGACATTTTTGCTCATGTACTATGGCTGTTGGATGCACGAATCGTTGCTGCCCCCTTGAAGGGTGACGACATAAAACCGCGAGAATCGTGGGCTAAGAAGAACATCGCTTCAGAAAGCTATGCTTTTCTCATCAGGCCAGGCGTGGGACCTCCGACTGTGCAGATGATCCGCTGGCTTTATCGCAGGCTTTCGCCATCCTGATTCGTTAGCGTACAAACCACCTATTTGATACGCTGACCTGTAACTCAGAGCTTTACCAATCCTGCGCGTATTGCCACAAGTGCTGCCTGCGTTCGCTCGGCCACACCGAGCTTTGAGAAAATGATGCTCACGTAGTTCTTCACGGTACCATCCGAGAGAAACAGCCTTTGTGCTATCTCGGCGTTGCTCATACCACTCGCAAGCAGCCCAAGCACTTCGCGTTCGCGCTCGCTCAGCCCACTGATCACTTTTCGGTCCGGCAACGCCCGATCACCTTGTTCGGCGACGTGTTTGAGTAGTTTCGGCGCCACTTGCGGATCAATATGGCTCCACCCCTTCATCGTCTCCCTGATCGCTTTGAGTAAGTCTTCCTGGGGCGTATCCTTCAAGACATAGCCGGCCGCTCCAGCGCGAATCGCATCGATGACCCATTCATCGTCAGCATAGGTGGTCAAAACCAGGATGCGGACATCTGGGAATTGCTCACAAATCGCCCTGGTTGCCTGGATGCCGTTCATCCGCGGCATTTTGAGATCCATCAGCACCAGATCCGGTTGCGTTGTTCGTGTCAGTTCGATTGCATCGACTCCATTGGTCACCACACCAACCACCTCGATGTCTCGGACGCCTTCGAGAATGGCGCGCAACCCCTCGCAGACGATCGCCTGGTCGTCACAAATCAGCAGGCGAATGGTTCTCCTCGACTCCTCGTTCATTGGTTGCCTCCAAAGGAGAAGCAAATCTGTGTGCCCTTGCCGACCTGGCTCGTAACTGCGAGACGCCCACCGATCAGTTCGCTGCGCTCGCGCATCCCAAGCAAGCCATAATGGTTTCCCTCTGCGCCAAGATTGGGATCAAACCCGCATCCGTCATCGCCGATGAGCAGTCGTAAGTGATCGCGATCGCGTTTCAAGACGAGTTGGACAGTATGCGCCTGGGCATGCTCGGCGATGTTGGTGAGCGCTTCCTGAGCAATCCGGTACACACACTGCTCAACCTCAGCCCCATAATCGCCCAGATCGGCATCGATGGTCAGCTCAATGCCAAAGTCAAACCGCGTGGCGTAGGATTCGGCTAAAGCTCGCAGTGCCAGGGCCAGCCCCAGATCTTCGAGCGGCCTGGCGCGCAGCTCTTTGAGAGCGCGGCGGGTTTCACTCAGCCCTTCACGGATGGCTTGCAGCGAGTGGTTGAGCAGCACGTTGGCCCGTTCCACGTCCAGGCGCAGCATGGCTCGCAAGCCCTCCAACTCAACGGCAACCCCGCTCAGCGTGTGGGCCAGAACGTCGTGCAGCTCGCGCGCCATCCGATTGCGTTCGCGGCTGATCGTCAGCTGCTCCAGCGTGGAGGCGTAGAGCGTCAGGCGCGCATTGGCCTCGCTCAGACGCTGCCGCTGCTCTCTCTGGACGTTCATCAGCTTCACGATCATAAGCCCGACGAGCAAGAAGATAATCGTCTGGACAACAACGATACCCAAAAGTGAGCTGGAGATCATCTGCTCCAACACCATGCTTCGGGACAACAGGGCAATGTTCAGCACACTCGTCAGCGCACAGAACACGACCACCTGGCGCATCGCATACTGCCAGCTCAGCACGACCAGTGGAATCAACAGCAAGATGATCTGCCGCCACAGCACCACCTGCGCAAGTAGTTCTGGAGCGGTGTTGCTGGTGGCATGAAGGTTACTGAGGTTTATGTATGGATCGAGGATCGGTCCTGCCAGTGCGCCTGCGGCTGCCCAGGCAATGCCAATCGGGAGATAAAAGGATTTGAGAGTGCGCCGCAGAGTAGGGATCGACAAATACACGAACAACAGCCCAGGCGAAAGCAGGCTAAAGACAGCGAGCGGAACGACTGCGGAAGGTGGTGGAAAAGGGGCAACCAGCCAGTGCGCTATCGCGAGCGTGGCGATAGCGAAGTGCATGCTGACGAACAGGCGAAAGGTTGGCAAGACGCCGGGTTCTAATTCTCGAGAGTGTAAAATAAAGTGTGTAGGTGGTGTATCCTTTGATACAGACGAAGAAAAGGAGCCACACCATGCCTGAGAAGAAGCCACACACGCCACCAGCGTCGATGCCATCGGTCGAACGTGTTCAGCAGGAACTCGGCAGCGCGAAGAGCCTGGACGATTTCTTTGGCAAGGACGGCATTTTTGCCCGCTTGTTTGCCGATACGCTCGAGCAGATGCTCGAAGCCGAGTTGACTGCGCATCTTGGCTACGAGCCGCACGCCGCTGAAGGTCGCAATTCTGGCAACAGCCGCAACGGCTCGCGCCCGCGCAAACTGCGCACCTCGCAAGGCGATATGTCCATTCAGGTGCCGCGCGACCGCAACAGCTCGTTCCACTCACCACTGCTGCCCGCTTATCAGACCACCACCAACGAACTGGAAGACAAAATCATTGCGCTGTATGCGAAGGGTACCTCAACGCGCGACATTCAATCCACACTGCACGAGTTGTATGGTGTCGAGGTTTCTGCCGCCACCATCAGCACGATTACCGACAAGGTCTGGTCGCTCGTCGAAGCCTGGCAGAATCGCCCGCTGGCATCGGTCTATCCAATCGTGTTCCTGGACGCCATTCATCTCAAGCTGCGCCGTGAGAGCAAAGTCGTGACCACGGCCGTGTATGTCGTGCTGGGTGTTGATCTGGAAGGTCGACGTGACGTGCTCGGCCACTGGGTCGGCGACGGCGCAGAAGGTGCCAATTTCTGGCTCTCCGTGGTCACTGACCTCCAAGCGCGTGGTGTGGAAGACATCTTCATCGCCTGTATCGATGGCTTGACCGGCTTCAAAGCGGCTATCCAAACGGTCTTTCCCAAAACACAGATCCAGCGCTGCGTGATCCACCAGGTGCGCCAGAGCCTGACCTACATCGCCTGGAAAGACCGCAAGGCATTTGTGGCCGACCTGAAGGCGATCTATGGCGCGCCGACGCGTGAAGCAGCCGAAACCAAGCTGCTGCAACTGGGCGAACGCTGGGGCGAGAAATATGCGGTCGCAGTGCGCTCGTGGGAAACGAACTGGGAGGATTTGGCGACGATGTTTGACTATCCGTCACCAATCCGGCGGTTGATCTACACGACCAATACGGTCGAGGGCTATAACCGGCAACTGCGCAAGGTGACCAAGACGAAGGGCTCGTTGCCAAGCGCGGAAGCGGCGCGCAAACTGTTGTACTTGGCCAATCGCGACATCACACGCACGTGGACGGCGCCAGTGTTCCACTGGACGCAAATCCTCAATCAGCTGGCGATACGGTTTGAAGGACGCTTTCCGATATGAACGTGCAGTGCCGCTTACACACACTTATTGACATTCCCTAATTCTCTACTCGGTTTCATGCCTTGATCATACCATGCACGAGTGCTTCTTGTTAGTGACGACGGCAATTTGGTTCCGTGACCAAGGTCACAACAAAAAGATTACCCAGGTCATAGCGGTCCCTTACCCCAGACACTACAAAACAGTGCGCTTTTCGCTTATCCTACGAACCGTTGCAGCATCGTTCTTTGATCGTGCATTTGCCGCGGTGAAAGCATCCAATAGAACGCTGATTATCGCAAACGGGTTCGACGAGAATTTCCTAAAATGAAAGAGGACACGCCCATGGCCGACTTGCCCCCCACCCGCGACGCCAGCGACGACACCGGCGTAAGGCCCGGCACACCACGCTGGGTGAAGGTGTTTGGGATCATCGTCATCATCCTGGCCTTGTTGGTCGGCATCATCATGTTCACCGGCATCGGTGGTCAGCACGGCCCTGGTCGCCATATGCCGTCCGGTGATGCTGGTCGCCAGATATCGCTCTCCAGCGTCAGAGAAAACTACACACCGCCCGGCGCTGAACTTGGTGGCTACCTATGATCATGCCACCCGGCCTGCGCAAGTTCGTGCTCAGCGTGCACATCACGACGTCCGTCGGATGGATCGGCGCGATCATCGCGTACATCCCCCTCGACCTCACAACACGTAGCAGTCAAGATGCTGAGACGCTGCGCGCGGCCTACCTCGCCATGGAGCTGATCGCAGTGTGGGCCATCGTCCCCCTGGCGTGGGCCGCGCTCGTCACTGGGCTCATCATCTCGCTTGGCACGCCGTGGGGCCTATTCCGCCACTATTGGGTCCTGATCTCCCTTGTGCTCACGGCGGTCGCCCTCCCCGTTCTGCTGTCGGAGATGCGCACTATCAGCGCCCTCGCGAGAATTGCAGCGGATCCGACGACGTCCGATACCGCGCTCCGCGCGCTCCCCAGTACGCTGGTCCACTCTGTTGGCGGACTGATCGTCCTGCTCGTGGTCCTGTGGCTCAACGTGTACAAGCCGCGCGGCCTGACCCCGTACGGGTGGCGCAAGCAGCAGGAGCAGCGTCGGGCGTTGCAGCGCAGCAAGCAGGACGAGCAGCGTAAGGTGCCGCAGCTGTAGATCCAACGACTCCTGTTGGGCCTCGACCGGCGAACCGAACCGGTCAAGCCGGGCGACACCATCGTCGCAGCCTTGGGCGCACTACTATCTGAGTAAAGGTCATATGATGAATGACGGGAGATGACCGCCCCCTATTCATACAAACGGTGTGTTCATAACAAAAGAGCGGTTTTCTCTGAAAGGAGCACGATCGATGCATTCGTTCGGACGTCACCGCCACAACTCAACGGACAAGGCGTCGGCCAAAGGGACAAAAGGGCTGATTCTCAACCTCGGCTGGCGCTACGACCTGACGGCATGGTTCTTCGACACCTTCGTGTTCCGTGGCAAGTGGCGGGAGCTGCGGCAGAAAACCGCCGACCTGGCCGGCATTCAAGTTGGAGAGACGGTGCTGGATGTGGGCTGCGGCACGGGAACGCTGGCGATTGAAGTCCAGCAGCGCGTTGGCCTAACGGGCCGCGTCTACGGCGTTGATCCGGGGACAGAGCAGATCGCTCGTGCCCGTTCGAAAGTGGCTCGGCGCAACGTGCCGATCGATTTCCAGATCGGGGTGATCGAGCAGCTCCCCTTCCCCGATCAGACGTTCGATGTGGTGCTCTCTACCCTGATGATGCATCATTTGCCCGATAGCCTCAAGCGACAGGGACTGGCTGAAATCGCTCGTGTGCTCAAAGTCGGCGGGCGCCTGGTGATTGCCGATTTCAAGCCCAAGCGGGAACGCCACGGCCAGGCTGCGCGATTTCACGCCGGGGGGAGCAGCATGCAAGAGCTGGCTGCCCTTGTGAAGGAAGCCGGTTTCTCACAGGTGGAAACAGAGGAGATGCAGCTCTCACGCTTCTCTGCTTTCCCAGGAGCAGGCTTTGTCAGGGCACACAAAAGCTAATACGAATTCGCCTAACCGTTCACAGGGGTATCGAAAATTATGCTGCATTAGAAAGCCGTGCAGCGGTCTATCTCCATAAGTAAATCAAGCTGGATCGGGGCAAAAAGTGTAAAGGTTTATAACTTGGCGCAAAGAAAAGAGGACTCTATGACCCATTCAAACAAAAAGAGAATGAGGCCCCTTCTGCTCGTGGCAACTGTGGTGATGATCATCATAGCAGTTAACCTGCATGCCGTTGGTGCTATTTTGCTCTCTAAAACAGGCTTCGGTGTATTCTCTCTGAGCAATCCGATCTCCTATGTCCTGATAGGATTGTTCTTTGTCGCTGCCATGTTCAAGCTCAAGCATTTGTTAGGCTTTATGCACAGAAAAGAGAAACAATCAGCGCGGGAAATTACGAATGGCGTAAGCAGCACGGGTGGCGTGCAACACGAGCAGAGCCGGGAGTAGCTACCGTAGTAAAGCTCCTCCTGCTGTGACCGCGTTCTGCTCGAGCCCGCACCTCTCCCCGGCGCCCAAGTGGACCCAGGCCGCGCAGCACAATCCAGGCCAGGCGAATGCCGCCGGGCGGGGTTCGCTCGTTGTTTCGCTAATCTGCGCAGGCGGGTTGGTGACTTGTTGCGATGTGTAGCCATACCCACATGAAAGACGCTGTGGGTGGCGTCGTCGCGGCGATGGTCTTTCACGCAAGACGAACGCCGAAGTGATCCTTGATCTCCGAGACGAGAACCGCCGACATCGATGAAAGAAGGAAAGCATATGAGTACACTCAAGGTTCCCGGTGCGCAGTTGTATTATGAGGTGACAGGCTCCGGGCCACTCCTGATCCTGATTCCAGGGGCCAGCGGCGTGGGGGAGGTCTTCCGCCAAGTCGCACGCGAACTTGCGGCACGGTATCAGGTGGTCACCTACGACCGCCGCGGTTTTTCTCGGAGTCAACTCAACGGACCTCAGGACTATGATCACCGGCTCTCTACCGATGCCGATGATGTCTGGCGCTTGATCGAGCATCTGACGGACAAACCGGCGACCGTCTTCGGCAACAGCTCGGGAGCGATTGTCGCACTCGAAGTTCTCATCCACGCTCCCAAGCGGCTCCAGACTGTGGTTGCCCACGAGCCTCCAGTCGTTTCACTGCTGCCCGATGCGGCGAAATGGTGGGCCTTTTTCGACGGGATCTACGACACCTACCGCAAGGATGGGATTCCCAAAGCCATGCACCAGTTCGCTAGCACCATAGCTGGAAAAGGAGACCACCAGCTGATGGAGCGTTATATGACAAAGCAAGCCAACGAGTACACCATGGCTAACGCTGCGTACTGGATGGAGCATGAGTTGCGCCAGTATCCGCGAGTTGAACTCGATCTCGACGCCCTCGCTGCGCATGTCAGGCAGCTCATGCTCGTTGGAGGGCGCGACTCCCAAGACCAGATGACGTACCAACCAAACAAGGTGCTGGCGAGGCAGTTGGGACTCGATATTGTTGATTTGCCTGGCGGACACCTCGGCTTCATGGCCTATCCCACCGAATTTGCAACGGAGCTCATGAATGCGCTCAGTCGATGACGCGCAAACCGCAGGCGTCGGAGAGAGCGTTTGCCCACGATGAGGAGAAGCGCAAGTCGATTCTTGATGTATTGCATGCGCCTGTGGAGGCTCTGCGTGAATTGCAGTAATACGCGGTCAGCGACCGCGTAGAACGTTCTGACGGTGATCGTGAGCACTGCTGCCTGACGGCGCCCGCGACACTCGCTAGTCTCTACAGTGTTGGCGCGCTCACCTCACGCAGTCGACAGGCCGAGGTTGCCAGGCGCGGCGCACAGGTGATGCCGTTCGATCTTGATGCGACGACCCAGATCTTTCAGCCTCACGACAACGGCGGCAGATAGCAGGTGATCGCCGACAATCCCAGTGACACCGCGCAGATCGCGCTCATTCGCGCACACTTCCAAGAGGAAGCCGCAAAGTTTCAGCGTGGCCACTTCTCCGATCTGACCACGATTCCCAGCATGGATATGCCGGCGGCGCAACTCCAGGCCGGCTACGCTCATATCGCGGTCACGTCCACTGAGCTGCCGAACGGCGCGCAACTGCGCCACAGGAATCAAACGGCTCCAGCCAACGCCCTCGGGCGACGATGGATCGACATCTGGCGGCGACCAGCACGGCTTCGAGCCGATGAGTAGCGTCGCCAGTTGGTCCCCGACCTCAACGAGATGCTGGAATTGGCGGGTGAGCTGACGTTCGTGCCAGGCGGTTAGGATCGCTTCAACGCTTGAGAAGTACTCCTACAGCGTCGCAGACCCGATGCTGGTCTCGAAGGCGATCTGCGACATCGTGAGCGGCCGCAGCCCGTGCTCGGCGAGCAGCGCCGCAGTGGTATCCAGGATCCCGCACCTCGCGGCGCTACGCCTCGATCGTCTCGTTCCACAGCCTCGGCATCACCCCCTCCGCATCCAGCGGTTCGTCAAGCGCTGCACAGCAGTCGGTATCGTTCCCGCAACTCCAGGAGGCCCTGCGCTTTCCAAAAGGCTCCGTTGAATCCTTGTTCGAGGGGTGGGCTCTGGGAGCTGTGCCACGACCCCTTCCGCATGTTGGCTATGAAGCCCGCCACGTTCTCAGGGAGCCCCCAGCGCCCGCAGCTTGCGGTAGCGCGTGCGCACCCGCCGCGAGTATAGTATAGATGACGGCGGTGTCCAGACACTCTAGCTTTGACACAGACATACTGTGGTAAACTTTCTCACGATGACCTTGACAACCCGCGACAGAAGAGACGCACATGGCTAACCTGGGATGCAAGCTGAGCTGACTGGAGGGATGTCATGCTTCAAATCAACCGTTCGATCATGACGCACCGCAGACTGCTCCTGTTCAAATGGCTCATGATCTTCCTACCTTCCGTTACGGTCACGCTGGGCCACAGCCTGCTGGAGCACACCGGGGGTGGAGAACACACCGGTGGTGGGACATACGATCTGCCAGCGACCCTGCTCGTGACATTCCTGGGCCTGGTGCTGACCTACCTGTTTGTCGAGACCCTGTTCAGGGTCCTGCGCAGACTCCAGGCTGAGGCAGTGGCCCGCGAGCAGGACATCCAGATCATGAACGCCGTGATGCAGGAACGCGAGCGGTTGAGCAGGGAACTCCACGATGGTGTGGCCCAGCTCGTCGCGCATCTGCTCTTGCGCCTGGATACTATCAAGGAGCTGGTGCAGGCAGAGCGGCCACAGGAGGCCGAAGCAGAGCTTGAACACTTGCACGAGGTTGCCGACGAAATCTACCAGGATATCGGGGAGTCCATTACTGGGCTGCGCACCAACCTGACGGAGCGAGGGCTGGTCCGCGCACTCCAGGACTACCTCGACCAGTTTGAGGAGCGGCACCAGATTGCCACCAGCCTCCGAACAGATGACGCGGCCGACCAGCTCTCACCGCTCGCAGCGCTCCAGCTCTTCAGGTTCATCCAGGAAGCCCTGACCAATGTTCGCAAGCACGCGGCGGCACACCAGGCCACTGTGACGCTCATGTCCGACGGGTCAGGGCAACTGAAGGTCGTGATTGCCGATGACGGCCAGGGTTTTATCCCTGGCAACCAGAGCAACGGCAAGGCGCGGCCTTTGGGCCTGACCAGTATGCGCGAGCGGGTCGAGGCCCTCGGCGGCACCTTCCAGGTGACCAGTCAGCCCGGTTCGGGCACACAAGTGAGTGCGACAATCCCCATTCCACCATCCAGAAGGGAGAGTGGGCATGCAGCCCTTGCGACTCCTACTGGTTGATGACCATGCGCTCTTTCGCGAGGGGCTGATCTCGCTCCTCTCCTACCAGGACGATTTCACCGTCGTTGGAGAGGCCGAGGACGCCGAGAGCGCCCTCGCTCAGGCGCGTGCGCTTGAGCCGGACATCGTGCTGATGGACATCGAGCTCCCCAGAGAGGACGGTGTGAGCGCGACGGCGCGGCTGAAGCTGGAAATGCCCGGCGTCACCGTCGTGATGCTGACGGTGCGCGACGACAGTCAGACTCTGTTCGAGGCGATCAAGGCAGGAGCGCAAGGCTACCTGGTCAAGAACGTGCGGTCCCGCGAGCTGCTGGAGCAGCTCCGTGGCCTGGCGCGCGGCGAGGCTGCAATCTCGCGTCGCATGGCTGGTCGGATCTTGGAAGAGATCCGCGGCCAAACTGCGCCTTTCGGGCCTGAAGAAGAGCTCACTGCCCGAGAGATGGAGGTGCTGGAGTTGGTGGCAGCGCGCCTCTCCAACGCCGAGATCGCTGAGCGTCTGGTGGTCAGCGAGCACACAGTCAAGAATC
>LJCR01001999.1 GCA_001399705.1 Kouleothrix aurantiaca | reverse complement strand
CAAGTATAGCATGGCTGCCGGGCGCGGCTGCGGGCTGGCGCATCGTTCGCGGGCTGCCGGGCGTTTACCTACGAGAGGGGCGTGCACATCCTGCGGCCTCGCGACGAAGGAGGGAGTCCATGCGATTGCGTTCCTGGAAGCTGCCGCGCGCCGTGGCGGCCGGGCTGCTGGCGCTGGTGTGCGTGGCGGCGGCTGGCGCGGCCGGCGGCGAGCACCAGCTCTTTGTGCCGATTGCGGTGCGCCCGTTCGCGCCGCCCGACGACCAGGCAAACTATGTGCGCTTTGCGGTGATTGGCGACTACGGCTCGGCCGACCCCGGCGAGGGCGAGGTTGCCGATCTGGTGAAACGCTGGGACCCCGGCTTTATCATCACCGTGGGCGACAACAACTACGGCACCGATAAGGTTGCGTATATCGACCAGCGCGTCGGCCAGTTCTACAGCGATTATATTTACCCCTACCGAGGCAGCTATGGCTCGCACGCGCGCAGCAACCGTTTCTACCCGGCGCTCGGCAACCACGACTGGAATGCGGATGGGCTGGAAGCCTTTCAGGGCTACTTCACGCTGCCGGGCAACGAGCGCTACTACGACGTGACGCGCGGGCCGGTGCATTTCTTCATGCTCGACAGCGACGAGCGCGAGCCCGACGGCGTGACGAGCGACTCAACGCAGGGGCGCTGGCTGCACAGCGCGCTGACGCGCTCGACGGCGTGCTGGAATCTGGTGGTGGCGCACCACGCGCCCTATTCCTCAGGCGACCACGGCTCGACGGTGGGGATGCAGTGGCCGTTTGCGGCCTGGGGCGCCGACGCAGTGCTGGCCGGGCACGACCACCACTACGAGCGGATCATCCGCGATGGCTTCCCGTATTTCGTGAACGGGCTGGGCGGCTCGTCGCACTACCCCGTGCGCACGCCAATCACGGGCAGCGTAGTGCAGTACAACGACGAATTTGGTGCAATGCTGGTGGAAGCGACGCGCACAAAAGTCAGCTACCGCTTTGTGGCGATCGACGGCACGCTGGTAGATACGTTTGTGCAGAATGGCGGCTGCGCCTGAGCGCGCCCCTTACAATCGCGCCTTGAACCACGAAGACACGAAGGCACGAAGGTTCGGGAACGGCTTGTTGGCGCGCAACCGCACGCAAGGCTTCGCGCCATGGCTTCAAGCCGGGGTTGCGTGCCTTACGAGCCGACCTTGCGCTCGGCGTCGCGCTCGGCCACGCTGCGGTCGTACTCGTCCTTGGTGATAAAGGTGCCGCCCTCGAGCTGGCGACTGATCTCGCGGCGGCCGCGATCGTACTCGATCTCGGCGCGCATCAGCCGGAAGC
>LJCR01001998.1 GCA_001399705.1 Kouleothrix aurantiaca | reverse complement strand
GTGTAATCTGTAAATGAATTTTGGATTTTGACCGAGCCTCGGCAGCCGGCCCTTTCCTAAGCACAGGAGCAAAGCTATGAGCTACGCAGCGATTAATTTGCAGCAGAAGTTCGGCCTGTTCAGCGAACAGTGGCAGCCGAAGGTCGTTTCTGAAATGAACGACTACCAGTTCAAAGTCGTGAAGCTTCAGGGCGATTTTGTCTGGCACGATCACCCCGACACCGACGAGACCTTTATTGTGGTGGAAGGAACGCTGCGCATCGATTTCCGCGATGGCGCTGTGCAGATCGCGGCGGGGGAGATGTTTGTGGTGCCGCAGGGCGTGGAGCACTAGCCCTTTGCCGAGCAGGAAGTGAAGCTGCTGCTGATCGAGCCAACGGGCGTGCTGAACACCGGCGATGCCGGCGGCGAGCGCACCGCCACGAATGACGTGTGGATTTGAGCGCGCTCACAATGTTCGAAACTCGGTGAACTCTGTGCGCTCTGTGGCTCAAACATCTAGTCGTCGTTTTCGCGCAGCCGCTTGCTGTAGTAGTAATCGGTTTCGCCGCGCGGGAAATCGGCCAGCGTGCCGTAGCGCTGGTAGCCCAGCTTTTCGTAGAAGCCGGGCGCCTGATATTGCGCGGTGCTCAGGCGGGCGAAATGGCAGCCGCGCGCCCGCGCCCTGTCTTCGGCGCGCCGCATCAGCTGGCGGCCAACTCCCTGCCCGCGCGCAGCCTCGTCCACCCAGATCACGCTGACCTCAAGCCACTCGGGCACGCCATTGGTGCGCCCGATCAGGCCGCCCACCACCGCGCCCTGCGCATCGGTAGCGTACACATGCAGCGGCGCGCGCGGCTGCGGCGGGTTCTTCCACAACGGGCTGGCGTGCGGCTGGTTGAACTCAACCAGCTTGCCCGTCACATAGTCTTCGCGCGCCTCGTCGGGCTCGTCGGAAAAGCTGTAGTTCTTGTTTTCCATTCTTGTTCCTATCGTGAATCACAGATCATCTGCGCGAACGGCATGAGCTGCGCGGCCAGCGTTTTTAGCCTTCGGTAGAGCGGTATTTTATGATTAAGGTGTGCCGATTTTGGCGCTCCGCGCCAAAATCGGCACACAACAAACGGGAAAGTACCAGGGCGAACGCAGATTAACGGCTACGCCACGCGGGCCACCGCGTAGGTCATCTGAATGAGAGATCGCCTGCCGGTATCTGCGTAATCTGCGTCATCTGCGGATATACTCATTCTTGCCGGAATTGCACCAGATCCCACAGGTTGCCATACAGGTCTTCGAACACCGCGACCGTGCCGTAGGCGGCCTGTTTCGGCTCGCGCACGAAGCGCACGCCGC
>LJCR01001997.1 GCA_001399705.1 Kouleothrix aurantiaca | reverse complement strand
GTGCGCGCCATGGCGTCGTGCTGCGCCGCGCCGAGCGCCAGCGTGAGGTGCCCGGGCTCGCGGTAGTCGCAGACAATCGCTTCGTCGGCCAGCGCACCAGCTCGGCCACCTTGCCGTCGCTGCCGAGCACTGCCGCGCCAAGCACGCTAATATCGCCGGCCGGCGCGTTGGGGCCGTTGTCGGGGGCAGTAGCCAGCAGCAGCTTGGTGCCGTCGGGCGAGAATGCCTGCGGGACGTAGAGCAGGCCCGATTTGTTCGCGCTTGCATCGAAGGGAATGCTGGCGAGCAGCAGCGTGGGTTTCTCGCCGGGCTTGCCGCCATACACACCCGATCCTTCAGGGCCATTTAACCAGGAAAATGCGTAGCGCTGCCCATTGCGCGACCACAGCGGCGAGGAGATATTGCCACTCGCAAGCTCGGCGCGGTTACCGCCGCGTGCGTCGGTGCTGACCAGCATACCGCCTTTGTCTTGCTGCACAACGTAGATGATTGTGCCATCGGCGGGCGAAAGGGCCAGCTGCACGATTGGCGCGCTTTCCTGCGAAATCACCGCCATGGTTGCGCCGTCGCGCTCCAGCCGAACGATCTGCTGTTTGTCGTTGAGCAGGTAGAGCGGTGCGGGCAGCAGGTTTTCGCCAGCGGGCGCGCCCGTGGCTTGCGGGGCGCTGGTAGGTGCTGGTGTTGCCGTAGCCTCGGGCGCAGCAGTTGCCGCAGGTTCAGCCGTAGATGCAGGCGCAGCGGTGGCTTCGGGTGCGGCGCTTGGCGCGGGCGCGGCTGTAGCCTCGGGGGCGATGGTGGGCGCGGCAGCGGGCGATTGGCCCGCACAGCCGGCCAGCGCGGCAGCAAGCAGCAATGCGCCAATCAGGCGCAGCGATGTTGATGTTCGGAACATAGTGTGTGTTTGAATCCTTCTATCTCTCTTGTGCTACACGGTAGCATAGCAACCCAACGTTTGGGCGCTGAAGCAAGAGACGAGTGAGAGGAGATGATGGTTCCAACAACAACGTGCCTGGCCATTTCTGACCAGGCACGCTATCTTGGGTGGTCGGGGCGAGTGGATTCGAACCACCGACCTCAGCGACCCGAACGCTGCGCTCTACCAGGCTGAGCCACGCCCCGACATGTTGCGACCGAACTGGGAATGGTGCCGAAGGTGGGAGTCGAACCCACATGAGGTCGCCCTCAACGGTTTTTGAGACCGTCGCGTCTGCCATTCCGCCACTTCGGCGTCGCGTGCGCTATTATAGCCGAGGGCTTGCGTAAAGTCAAACGGGGCTGCGGGCCAGCGTTGGCCGCCCAGAACGGAGCGGCAGAAGCTCGGCCGGGTGCGCGC
>LJCR01001996.1 GCA_001399705.1 Kouleothrix aurantiaca | reverse complement strand
ATGCCTCCCTGCGCGGCTGTCCGCGTTGTTTGTATGGCATCAGGATACGCCAGTCGGGGCGCGGCGGCTAGTCACAAACGGGCTAATCGGGAGGGTGCCGAAAGTCACGGCTGGGGTCGGGCGCCGGGAGGAAAAGAAAACCTGAACCGAGAACCGAGAACCGAGAACCACGAAGACACGAAGGCACCAAGAATCAAAATGATCTTCGCGCCTTCGTGTCTTCGTGGTTAAATTTCTAGCTGCCTCAGCGGGCGATGCCGGCCAGCTCGCGCACGTGCGCGCCAATGTCGGGCGAGCGCACCAGCGCCTCGCCAACCAGGATGGCGTCGGCGCCCCAGGCGCGCACCTGCGCAACGTGCGCGGGCGTGAAGATGCCGCTTTCGCTCACCAGCACCGGGCGCGATTCGGCGGGCAGGCGCTCGGCCACGCGGCGGGTGGTGTCGAGCGAGGTGACAAAGCTGTGCAGGTCGCGGTTGTTCACGCCCGCGATCTGCGCGCCAACCGCCAGCGCGCGATCCAGCTCGGCCTCGTCGTGCACTTCCACCAGCGCCTGCATGCCAAGCGTGTGCGTCAGCGCCAGCAATTCGGCCATGCGCGCGTCGTCGAGCGCGGCGACGATCAGCAGCAGCGCGTCGGCGCCATAGGCGCGCGCCTCGTGCACCTGGTAGGGGTCGATAATGAAATCTTTGCGCAGCAGCGGCACCGGCAGCTGCTCGCCCAGGTGCGCGCGAATGCCTTCGAGGTATTTCAGGCTGCCCTGGAAAAAGCGCTGGTCGGTGAGCACGGAAATGGCCGCCGCGCCGTTTTCGGCGTAGGTGCGCGCCAGCACGAGCGGGTCGAAGTTCTCGATCAGCACGCCTTTGGAGGGCGAGGCTTTTTTGACCTCGGCAATCAGCGCCACGTGGCCGGGACGGCGCAGCGCGGCGTCGAGCGGGCGCGGCGCGGGCGCGTCGGCGGCAAGCGACTGGAGCTGCGCCAGCGGGATTTTGGCGGACTGGCGGGCGACCTCGGTGCGCTTGTGGTCGAGGATGCGCGTCAGAAAGGTGTCGGCGGGTTCGGTTGTCATGGGTTCCCTTGTGTTTATGGGCGAAAATTCATCAGCAGCAGGCCAAGCAAGCAGATCGCAATGCCGGCAACCTGCGTCCACGCCAGCGTTTCGGCGAAGAGCGCCAGCCCAAACGGTACCAGCAGGATCGTCACGGCGACGTTTGTCACCAGTGCGGCGACGCTGATGCCCCATCCCGCGCGGTAGGCCAGCAGAAAGCCCAGCTCGATGCCAACAACCGCCAGCGCCAGCGCCGCAATCGCCCAGTTGATCTGCCCCAGCGCGGCCC
>LJCR01001994.1 GCA_001399705.1 Kouleothrix aurantiaca | reverse complement strand
GCCTCACGCAGCGCCTCCACCGCGTCGTCTGCCAGCGCCTGCGCGACAGCCTGATAGTGCTGCAGCAGCTCTTCGTAGCCGGGCAGGCCGGCGTACTGCAATGGCGGCATATAGGCGTGAAACACGAGCAGCTCGGCCGGCTCGACGCGCGCCAGGTGCTCGGCGTACAAGATCTGGCGCTCCACCACCGGCGAACCATCGGTTGTGAGCAACACGCGTTTAAACATCGCGCCACTCCTTTCGCTGAGCGGGTTGGCCATGTCAGCGTACCACTGCCGCGCCCAAATAGCTGGAAGACCTGGCAACCCCGGATAGCGATTTGGTGACACGCCGCAGGCGGTTGCGGTTTCTTTTCGTGGGGAAAGCAACTGTTTCCTCTGGCGCAGTTGGCCGGTGCTATGCTGGCACTACAACGCCGGCGCGATGATGCGCCTGGCCAGCAGCCGCGAGGAGGCCGTATGTTCCGCAAAATACTTGTCGCCGTCGACGGTTCGCCCACGTCGAACGAAGCGATGACAACCGCCATCGACCTGGCGCAGCGCTATAACGCATCGATCTGCCTGGTTCATGCATTCCCGCACGTTTCCGACCTGCTGGGCACGCCGCAGTACGAAAACCTGCTCGAAGCTCGCAGCGCGATCGGCACGCAGTTGCTGGAGGCCGCGCGGAAACAATTCCCCGCCACGATGCTTGTCGAACCGCAGCTGGTGGAAGGGCCGGCCGCGCCGGCGATTCTGCGCATCAGCGTGGAGGAAAACTGCGACTTGATCGTGCTGGGGTCGCGCGGCTATGGCCAGCTTGCCGGCATGTTGCTGGGAAGTGTCAGCAGTGTGGTCGCGCACCGCGCGCAGTGTGCAGTGCTGATCGTGCATGGCAAGCGCTGAAGCAGGATTCAGGATTTAGAAGTCAGGAGTCAGTTCTTTTTTTGGCTGCCTGAGGTCTTCTGGAACATGAAAGCCGATCAGCGCATATAAAAAGTGCTAAAAGCGCACACGAAAGCCACGGAGAACAAAACCCCGTGGCTTTCGTGTGCGTCTTGGCACCCGATTCGTTCTACACCAGCGCTACAAATCGGTCGATATCGGCGCGAATCATATCGAAGCTGGCGCGCCAGAACTCAATTGCGCGAATATCGATCTCCATGCGCTGCGCCAGGGTGGCCGCGTCGGCCAGGCCCGTGGCGGCCAGCAGGTCGTCGTAGCCGGCCTTGAACGCCTCGGGGTCACGCCGGTAGCGGGCGTACAGGCCCAGGCCGAACAGCAGACCAAACATGTAGGGGTAGTTATAAAAGGTGTTGCCACCGTAGTAGTGCGGCTTGGCGGCCCACATAAACGGG
>LJCR01001995.1 GCA_001399705.1 Kouleothrix aurantiaca | reverse complement strand
GCTCGACGCAGGCGCAGCATCGCCGGGCCGGAAATAGATCAGCGCGGCGCTGAGCAGCAGCGCGCCAAGCAGCACAATCACCAGCGCGGCGCGCTCTGGGAGCCGCAGCGTGCGCCAGCAGTGCGGCTGGGCCGGCACTTCGCTTGGCGCTGGATATTCAGGATTCATAATCTGCCAATGTATGGCTAGCTCCTAAACCTTTTACATAGCCACAAAGACTCGAAGAAACCAAGGTTTTATAGCAACATAAAGCTCTTCGTGCCTTCGTGTCTTCGTAGCAATCGTTCCTAGCTGTGTCTTGAAAGGTATTGTCGCTAGCTCAGCGCCAGAAAGCGGAACCAGCCGTTCGAGTCTTCGGTCAGCGCGTCGATACGCTCGCGCAGCGCGGCATGCAGGCGCGCATTCTCAATCGCCACCCCACCCAGGTTCGCAACCGCCGTCGCAAAGGCAATTTCTTCGGCGCCAAAGCGGCGCACCTGCCCGGAATACAGCCGCAGCACGCCAATCGCCGTACTGTGCGCGCACAGCGGCAGCACCAGCACCGAACGAATCCCTTCGCGCTGCGCCTCGGCGGGATATTGCAAGCCCGACTCGGCAGTAAGCTCGGTGATCGCCAGCGTTGCGCGCTCGCGCAGCCCGCGCTGATCGAGCGGCCTGTGCGCGACTTCGACGGTCCCTTTTTCCAGATAGCTCGCGCTCAGGCCAAAGGCTGCTGCCAGATGCAGCGTTGCGCCGCGCTGGCCCAGCAGCCGGATCGAGCCGGCTTTGACATTTAGTTCTTCAACCGATTTGAGCAGCAGCGTTGTGAGCACCTGCTTGAGATCCAGGCTGGCGTTCAGGTCGCGTGCGATCGATTGAAAGGCTTCGTACAGGCGCGTGCGCTGGATGGCCTGCGCGCCAAGGTTGGCAACCACGCCAAGAAATGCGCGCTCCTGGGCGCTGAAGTCGTGCGGCTCGGCGGTGTAGATGCGCAGCACGCCAATCACGTGGCCGCGCGCCGCCAACGGCAGCGCCAGCGCGCTCGCCAGCCCTTCGCGGGCGGCGGCTTCGGCGTACTGAAAGCCAGGATCATGCTGCACGTCGCTCACTTCGGCTGGCACGTTTGTCAGCACCGTCTGGTCGATGCCGCTTTTCGCCACTGCCACCGCGCCTTTCGCAAGGTAAGTTTCGCTCAGGCCATAGGCCGCCTTTAGCTCCAGCGTGCGCTGTTCTTCGTCGAGCAGGCGCAGCGTGGCGGCTTTGTAGCCCAGCTCGCCGACGGTGCGCTCAAGCATAATTGCCAGCAATTCGGGCAGGCTCACGCTGCCGTTGATCGCTTCGCTGATCACATACAAGG
>LJCR01001993.1 GCA_001399705.1 Kouleothrix aurantiaca | reverse complement strand
CAGCCCAGCGCCGCGCCAACGGCAGAACCCAGCGCCGCGCCCGCGCCCACCGTGGCCGCAGCAAGCGCCACGCCCGCCGGTCCAACGCCAACGCTCGATCTGCCCACCCAGGCGCCCACCATCACCGCCATCCCCGCCGTCGCGCCATTCCCGCTGGAGGCTGGCTGGTGGGACGACGCAGTGTGCTACGAAATTTTCGTGCGCTCGTTCTACGACAGCAATGGCGACGGCATTGGCGACCTGAATGGCCTGATCCAGAAGCTCGACTACATCAACGACGGCAAGCCCGCGACCCAGAGCGACCTGGGCGCGACCTGCCTGTGGCTGATGCCGATCATGCCCTCGAACACCTACCACGGCTACGCCGTGACCGACTTCTACGACGTCAACCCGCAGTTCGGCACCAAAGACGACTTCAAGCGCCTGATCGACGAGGCGCACAAGCGCGGCGTGCGCGTGCTGATCGACATGGTGCTGAACCATACATCCAGCGAGCACCCGTGGTTCAAAGAAGCGCTCACCGGGCCGGGCGCGCCGCACCGCGACTGGTACCTGTGGTCGCACGACGAGCCGCCCACGCAGGGCTGGCACAAATCGCCCGTGCGCGACGAATACTACTACAGCGCCTTCGACGGCGGCCTGCCCGACCTGAACTACCGCAACCCCGAGGTCACCGCCGAGGCCCAGAAGATCAGCGCCTTCTGGCTGAACGACATGGGCGCCGACGGCTTCCGCATGGACGCAGCCAAACACCTGATCGAGAATGGCGCGGTGATTGCCGACACGCTGGAAACCAACGCCTGGCTGCGCGAGTACCGCACGTTTCTGGAAAAAACCGCGCCGGGCGCATTCACGATTGGCGAGAACTTCGGCGCATCGTCGATCGGCCTGGCCTCGTACTACCCCGACCAGCTCGACATGTATTTCGAATTCAATATCGGCCAGAAGCTCATTCAGGCGGTAAATCTTGGCGATGCCAGCCAGTACTCTGGCGCGGTACACGTGGCCACCGAAGATCTGCCGTTCCAGCGCTGGGCGCCCTTCCTGACCAACCACGACCAGAACCGCGCCATGAGCGTGTTGGGCGACAAACCCGATCGCGCCAGACTCGCCGCCATCGCGTACCTGACGCTGCCGGGCCTGCCATTTGTGTACTACGGCGAAGAAATTGGTATGCTCGGCACCAAGCCCGACGAGCAGCTCCGCACGCCCATGCAGTGGAGCGCCGAGCCGGGGGCGGGCTTCAGCAGCGCCGCGCCGTGGGAAGCGCCCCAGCCGAACTTCGCGGCTACCAACGTGGCCGCGCAGGATGCCGACCCGGCCTCGCTGCTCAACCT
>LJCR01001991.1 GCA_001399705.1 Kouleothrix aurantiaca | reverse complement strand
GGGTGGAGCGCTATGCACTCCGTTGCCGCTTCCTGCATCCGATTGAGGTTGCGCCCATCCCTGCGGATCAGCTCCGCACGCTGGAGCAAATTGAGCGGGAGCAAACGAATCTCCGGGCTTCCCTTCCGGATTGGGTAGCGGTCGGACTATCAACTCCTGACGCGTCGTAATCGCAGCACTGCTGCATAGGAGCGCTGTCTTTGGGTAGAAGCAGCGCCAACCCCACCCCTCGCGATGCTCGCGAGGGAAGCAGGTCCGCGCGGTCAGGCGAGAGCCGATGGCCGCAGAGTCGCGAGAAAGCAGGGAGTCAATGCCAGGACCATACATTATGGATGAAGTCTATCGGGTATATGTCCCCCCGGATGGGGACCAGAAGGATCCCAGGACGTGGGCGCTGAACGACATCCCCAGTCGTGAGCGGATCACCTGGTTTGAAGAAGGGATTTTCGTTCGTGGCGCGGTCGTGCGCTGGTACGGCGAAGTACGTGAGTTGGGCGCGGAGACACTCTATATCTTCGAGAGCGATCCGAACCTCTACCGCATGCGGTTTGCGCTCCGGCATGCGGTTTGGGCACGGCTGGCAGCGCGCGTGCTTGGGACTGCCGCCGCCGCGCCGCCGTGCCGCTGGACGACGCCAACCTGCCCGCCAGCCCCACCGAAAGCGAAACCGAAGCCGACGACATCCCCGACGAGCGGCTCAAGCTGATCTTCACCTGCTGCCACCCGGCCCTGCCGCAAGAGCAGCAGATCGCGCTCACGCTGCACACGCTCGGCGGCCTGACGACGCCCGAGATCGCGGCGGCGTTTCTGGTTCCCGCGCCAACCATGGCCCAGCGGCTGGTGCGCGCCAAACGCAAGATCAAGGACGCTGGCATTCCCTACACCGTGCCGCCCGCGCACCTGCTGGCCGAACGGCTCGACGCCGTGCTGACGGTGATCTACCTGATCTTCACCGAGGGCTACGCGGCCAGCGCCGGCGAAGCGCTCATTCGCCACGAGCTGTGCGCCGAGGCCATCCGCCTGTGCCGCGTGCTGGAGCGGCTCATTCGCCAGGCGCGCACCGACGTGCCGGCCGGCCACTATGCCGAGGTCTTGGGTCTGCTCAGCTTGATGCTGCTCCATCATTCACGGCGCGCGGCCCGCGTTGGCGCGGCTGGCGAGCTGATCTTGCTCAGCGAACAGGATCGCGGGCTGTGGGATTGGCGGGGGATTCAGGAAGGGCTGGCGCTGGTGGAAAAAGCTTTTCACATGCGCCAGATCGGCCCCTACCAGCTCCAGGCCGCGATCAGTGCACTCCGTGCCCGCGCCGCCAAGCGCGGTAGCCGTGGGTGCCGGGCGC
>LJCR01001990.1 GCA_001399705.1 Kouleothrix aurantiaca | reverse complement strand
CGACCTGGAGCATGGCGGCTTCGAGAATCATGCGTTCTTCCTGCGCGGCTTAGTCGGCGCCGTTGATATACATCGTGATCATTTTCTGCCAGAACGGCCAGTCGTGCGCCCAACCGTCCCACCAGCGCATCGCGTGCCAGATGCCCTTGCTCCACAGCGCATCGGAAAGCTCGCGGTTGGTGCCGGCGGCGCTGTCGTCGCGGCCGATCGCCATGATAATTTCCTGGCGGCGCAGGTCGTTGGCGAGCTGGCCTTCCTGCAGGTAGCGCACAATATCAACCGGGTTGTGGCGGTGCACTTCGTCGTCGTGGTAGCCGCCGAGGAAGCGGTGGATGTCGTAGTAGCCAGCAAAGCCGAGCACGCGATTAAAGCGGCTGGGGTGGCGCAGGCCGAACATCATGGCGTGAATGGCGCCGAACGAGCAGCCATGCACCATCGTGAAGTGGTTGCTGTTCTGCGAGCGCACAAACGGCAGCACCTCGTTCAGCACATAGCTTTCGTACTGATCGTGGCGGTACAGGCGGCCGCGCGGGTGCGCCCACTCGCAGTAGAAGCTTTCGGCATCGACGCTATCGACGCAGATGAGCTGGATCCAGCCTTGCTCAAGGTGGTGTGAGAGCGCGCCCACCATCCCACGGTCTTCATACTCATAGAAGCGGCCCTGAGAGGTTGGGAAGACAATCACTGGCGCGCCGGCGTGGCCGAACACCAGCAGCTCCATGGGACGGTTAAGCGAGGGGCTGTCCCAGCGATGATACGCGCGGTGCATGTGTTCAAACTTTCTTGCTGAACAAGTCCATTTGGGGCTGCGCTATGATACCGCGGGGCTGTAGTGCTGTCAATCATCGGGTATTTGTGGCGCGCTGCAACATTTGGCGCGCGGCACTCGTATAAGTTGCAGAGGTGATTACATGTAATTGCGCGGAGGCCACCCGGCGGTGCATCATAGATCTGCACCATTGGGAGTGGTGGCGATGCCTGGACGTAAGGAAGAATCATGAGCGAACGAATTTGTCAGAGCTGTGGTGAGCAGAATCCGGCCGACGCGCAGTTTTGTATCGACTGCGGCGCGGCGCTGACGGGTGCCAGCACCGGCCCGACCACGCGCCTGCCCGGGGTTGTGTGCCCAGCCTGCTATAGCCATAACCCGGATGATGCGCGCTTCTGCGCGAGCTGCAGGCGCAGTTTTGTGCCCGAGGCATCGGCCCCTGCGCCGAAGCCAGCGCCTGCGCCGCGCCCGGTTCGGCCTGCGCCCAGCGCCGCGCCGCGCCAGAGCTACCCGCGCACCGCCACCCCGCCGACGCTGTACCGGCCGGCCGCGCCTGCGGCGCCGCACCAT
>LJCR01001989.1 GCA_001399705.1 Kouleothrix aurantiaca | reverse complement strand
GCGCCGCGCCGGGTCAAGCGTGCTGCGATTGATCAGCGCGGCGTCGAGCGTGCCGGGGCCAAGCGCCTCTACGACGCGGCGAATATGGTCGAGCGCGGTGTAGCCGTCGGTCTGGCCGGGCTGGGTGGTGGTGTTGCACACGAACACGACCTGCCCGCGCGTGGCGGCCAGCGCCGCGGCCATGCCCTCGAACAGCAGATCGGCGAGCACGGACGTGAACAGGCTGCCCGGCCCGATCACCACCAGATCGGCGGCGCGAATGGCGTCGAGGGCGGCGGGCAGGGCGGGCGCAGGCTCGCGCAGGAACAAACGGGCGATGGGCGCCTGGCCCAGGCCGCGCACGTTCACTTCGCCCGTGACGCGCGTGCCGTCGGCCAGCTCGGCGCAGATGTCGGTATTCACGACCGACACGGGCAGGACGGTAGCGGCAGAACCGGCTAGCCGTGCCAGGAACTGCACGGCAGCGCCGAAATCGCCCATTTGCTGGCCCAGCGCCGCCAGCAGCAAATTGCCCACGGCCATGCCTTCCAGCTGCGGGATGCCCGCGCCGCCAAAGCGGTGCTGGAGCAAAGCGGCGATCTGCGGGTCGGTGGCGAAATTGGCGATCGTGGCGCGCAGATCGCCGGGCGCGGGGATGCCGCCGATCGCGCGCGCCAGCCCGGTCGAGCGGCCGGTGTCGGTGACGGCGATAATCGCGGTCAGGCGCTCGGCAAAGGGCTGGGCGGCTCGCAGCACCTGGCTGGCGCCGCCGCCGCCGCCAATTGCAACAATATGCGGGGAAGCATTCATTGGCATGCTTATCCTCGGCCAATTGGCTCGAATGCACGCACGGCGTCGGCTTCGGCCTGGGCCAGGGCGCGGCCATTCGCGGCGCGCGTGCGCAGATCGAGCACGTTGTCGGTGATCTCGGCGCGGCTGCCGCGCGTCATGGCGAAGACCTCGCGCAGAAGCGTTTCGTACTCGGCGGCGAGCGTGAGCTTGCGGCGGCCCATCACTTTGCGCGCGACATCGACCATGCTGTCGATGCGGTATTCGCGAAAAACCTCGCCGCCCCAGGTGAAGGGCGGGATGGTCTTGGGCGCGAAGTGCACGCCAAAGATGTTCGAGCCGGTGCCGATCACTGCGCCGCCATTCAGGTGCAGGCCAATGCCGAGCTTGACATGGTCGGCCAGAAAGCAGCCCAGTTTCAGCACGCCGCTATCGACCTGCCCGCGCCCTTCCAGGGCGACGCGAATGGTGCCGTAGGTGTTTTTCAGGTCGCTGTTGGTGGTCATCGCGCCGATATTGACCCATTCGCCCAGGTAGGAATGGCCAAGAAAGCCGTCGTGGTGCTTGTTGC
>LJCR01000199.1 GCA_001399705.1 Kouleothrix aurantiaca | reverse complement strand
ACACATAATTGGGCCTTCGCGTGGGGCGTAGAATATTACATCGATCAAGCGGGTAAGCAGCAGGAATTCCAGCGCCGCGCCGAAGAACTGACTGGTAAGCGATGGTCACGGCTACAACGTGATACCGCCTTCAATATCGATAAGCTGATGCAGGCAGCCGCAGACGTGCTACCCGATCACTTTGAGGGCGGGCGTGATTCAGTACAGCGCACAATCAATGCGGTCACTCAGGCTGGTATCACCCCGACCGACGTAGTGGAGCGCCTAGTCAGTTGGTGCGGAGAACGTGATGCTCCTGGTCGGCGCCATCGCCTGCTGCTCCAGCTCGACGAGATCGGCCAGTGGATTGCAGGTGGCGACAGCAACGAGCGGATCATGCAAGTCCAGGCGCTGGTCGAGACTGCAGCAGTGCGTGGTGAGGGTCGCATTTGGATTGCTGTCACGGCCCACGGTGATATTCAGGCCCTGCAAGCTCAAGCCAACGTGCAGCAGGAGCAGTACGCCAAGATCAACCAACGCTTTTCGCAGAAGATCAAACTCAGCAACGATGATATGAGCCACGTTGTCGAAGAGCGCCTGTTGCAGAAAAATGATGATGGACGCAAGTTGCTGGCAGCGCGCTTTGTAGCCCATACCGGACAGATCGCCGATCTTGGCAGCCCCAAAAACTCGCTGCGCGTCTACCCCGTGCCGACTGAAGAGTTTTTTCCGCTTTGCTACCCATATTTGCCCTGGACAGTCGACGTCATACCGGATATCGTCAAGGGAGTAGCTCAAGCGGCCGGTCGCGGCGACGCGCTCACCGGTGCTACCCGTACGATGATCTCAGTTGTGCAAGGTGCAATTCTCGACACGCCCAACCTGCTGCAGGCTCCAATCGGCCGGCTATTGAATATCTACGATCTTTACCCGCAGCTGGTCGTCGATGTACCGGTCGAAACAAAGACTGACCTGAGCAGCATCCCCTCCAAGGTAGGTGGCTCGACCGACTTGACGCTCAAAGTGGCGGTCGCGCTTTACCTGCTTGGCCAGGCCAAGTACATCCCATGCACACTCGAGAACTTAGCCCGTGCCTTGGTTTCAAGCCTCGATGATAATTTGGCCGCGCTTGGCGCTCGGATCGAGCCTGAGCTGTCGCGCCTGATCGATGCCGGCTACGTCAAGCAGGTAGGCGCTGTGTTCGAATTTCTGACGACTCAGCAGCGCACGTTTCAGGATAAGGTGCGCGAGCATCAGAAAGATCTGCGGCTTACCAGTCCGGCGCTATCACAAGCGCTCAAAGAATTCGAGACCGACGATATCTTCCAACTGGCTCAGCTCCAGATTACCGGTCGCCAGCTCAAGCTGCGCCTGCTGATGGATGGCCGCCAGGTAGCGCCAGGCCAGTCGAAAGTCACGATTCACATCCTTACGCCGATTCAACGCGTGCTCGACTCACACATCGCTAACGACGAGGCGTTGCGCCAGCGATCAAACCAGGAGCAGGAGACCTTTTTCCTGCGTATGGACGAGGCGCGCTCGTTACATGAGGCGCTTTCGCTGTATATCGCCACTCGCGAAATCGCCGACCGTGTGATTGCCGCGAATCCGGCTAGTCCCGAGGCGATCGTCGCGCGCGACGCAAAGGTGCGCGACCTGAGTAGCTTGCAGACTGCTGTGCGTAATCAGCTTCGCGGAGCTATGCGCGGCGCGCAGATATTTTTCCGTGGCTCGTCGTACCAACTCAGCAGCGGCAGTGGCGATGCTGTGCGCGGGTTGCTCGTCCAGTTGGTGCCGCTGATCTACAGCCGGCTCAACGAGATGCAGTACAAAGTCGCCAATGTCGAGACAGCGGTAAGTGCCGCGCTGCGTGGTATGTTCTCGAATATGGATGTCCAGCTCCTTAGTGTGTTGAGCAATGATGGAAACCTCAACATGAGCAGCCCATTATTGAGCGCGGTTCGCGGGAGCCTGCCGCTTGAGAATACCGACCGGTCAGCAATCGAGGCGATTGAGCTACGGCGTTTGTTCGAAGATCCACCGTATGGCTGGGATGGTGGAGCGATTCAGGTCGCGCTGGCACTCTTGCTGCGCGCCGGAATATGTAAGCTGGTAATCGATGGACGCATTGTCACTGATCCGCAGCACCCCGACGCCCAGCTGGCGCTGTCGAAGGAACTGCGCTTCAAGCAGCTACGTGTCTATGGTGTGCGCTCGGAGCTTGACGCTCAGCAGCTGATTGCGGCGCGCGGCATCTTCGAGACGCTGTTTGCGCACCGACCGCCGCTGGTGGCAGCCACACTGAATAGCGCGCTCGGCACTGAGCTTGAGCGGCTGAATACCCGCTGCGCCGCGCTGCACCAGTGGGCAAATGCCGCCAGCTTTCTTTTGCCAGCCGAGTTCAGTGTTGGAGAAAGCGTGCTGGGGGAATTAGTCGCCAATGCGAACCCGGTAACGCGCCTGCCGCTGTTTGTCGAGCGCTATCAGCAGCTGGACGACCTGTTGAGTATGCTCGATACATTAGAGCAGTTTCGCCAGACTGCTGGCGCAACCTTCCAGAAGGTGCGCGATTACTTCAACTCGATGATCAATGCCAGCCTTTCGGTACCGGAGCTATCTATGTTCCTGCAAGGCTTTAATAGCCTGCAGAGCGAGCGCCGCTTCCACGACCGTGCCCGCTGGCAGGATTTGATCGCCGCTCGTGACGCCGCTGAAGCCGCAGTGACATCGCAGCTCGTGCGCTGGGTGGCTGATGCACGCCAGCGCGCTGAGAGAACGATCGGCGAGATTCCTGCGCAGCTACGCGAGATTGGTGCGACCGAGCCGCAGGTTGAGGAGTACCGCGAGCAATTGCAGGCGCCGTTCACTCGACTGCTAGCCGAGTTGCCGGATCCGCCGACTGTGGGTGGCGCAACTCCGCTGCGATCACGGCTCGATATGCTCGATATAAATCTGCGCGGCGAACTTGTGCGCCTGCGCGAGCAGTTTCAGCCGAAGCCAAAGAAGGGGAATGGAGTCGGCGAAGGCAAGAGGCCAGGTTATGGTGTAATTCTTCTACGCGACTATGTACCTGATGAGCCAATTAATTCAGAGGAAGAGCTGGAAGTGGCGCTTGAACAGATGCGGGTGGCAGTATTAGCCGTGTTGACCCAGGCACGACGTATATAGCTGATACAACACACGCAAAATCATCACTGCTAGGGTTACGGTAAATTGGACCAACGCAAAGTTTGAATCTGGAGCGAGGCTGTGGGCCTACCACCCATCCTGATAGTCGAAGATGATGCCGCCACCCGGCGATTATATAAGTTCTTGCTAACGAGCAGTGAATATTTGGCGCTCGAAGCCGAAGATGGTGTTGCTGCGCTCGAACAACTAGCGCAGCATGGTTGCAACGTTGTTATCACCGACATGAACATGCCACGCATGGATGGCCTGGAACTTATCCGAAGAATCCGGCATGATTATCCATCGACTTATGTGATATTGATAACGGCATTCGGTACACCTGATACAGAAAAGCAAGCATTGAGGTATGGTGCAGACGACTATCTTGCAAAGCCTTTCGCCTTCGAGGAATTGCAAGCACGCATCAAAGAAGTAATGCACACAGTAGCTGCGTTGGCAGCGCCACTAGATCATCTACCAGGCTTGGAACCTGCCCAACTTCAAGATTTGGTATCCGCATGTGAACAGCCGAACCTGTCCGTTATCAGCTTGCACTTTACTGGTTCTGCACAAGTTGTTCGTCAGATCGCCTTGGATGGTCTTGTTAATATTGCCCAGGCAATTTATCTGCGTAGTCTCGGCAGCGCCGATGCCCTAGCTATCATACCAAGCCCGCATGCTGATGCCGCGCTTAATGATCTGTTGGAGCGTTTTTATGAGAATGATTCGAAACGACATACTGAATCAATAGTAACTTTTGGAGTTGCACATGGGCCTTTCGCCTCTGTCGACGAACTTATTACTGCAATAGCTCGCGATCACGCCGAACGGCATCAATCGCAGATGAATGAGTCCAACTATCTTCCGGCAATTTTACGGCTTCAGCCAGAGCGTGGTGCTTTACAACAGAGATACAATCAAGCCGTTCGCCTTCGCGATGCTGTCGCGAGAGAGTTCCAACACCGTTCTGATAAAGCCAATCGAGATGTGCGAATCGCTATTGATCAATTAATTGCAATCGTAAATCACGACCTGACTAATGGCCTTACCAGTTTAGTAGATGCACTCGTAGAGGTGCGCGATACATTGCCAAATCATGCCACAACTGCCGAGCAGACAATTGTATGGATGAACCAGCAGATCATGTTCTGCAAAATTTGGCAACGTAGTATGCTCGAACTCGGTAGTGGGAGTGTCCCACGCCTAGAATCTAGGCATCTTGATGCTTGGCTGCAGAATAAGCTACCAGTATTGCGCGATCATTTAGGGGCACCGATCCATTTCCACTTTGAGCAACTTCCACAAGATATCAATGTAGTATTTGATGATGTACTACTGCAAGTTGCTATGCTCAACTTGTTGCTCGGAGCTCAAGCGGCGAATGCCCGACATTGCAGATTTTCGGCGACTATCGTACAGGGCACAACAAGATGGATGCTGTTAATAGAAGATGACGGAGAACCATCGAAGCGCTATGGAGCACTCAGGGCTGAATCTCTCCTAACAGTAGTTGGTGAAGACGAGCACAGCGCACTCCTACGATATACACTGGAGCGTCAGGAGGTATCTCTACAGTTTCAGCCAGGAAGTTCAA
Organism: Kouleothrix aurantiaca; assembly: GCA_001399705.1. Taxonomy (GTDB): domain Bacteria; phylum Chloroflexota; class Chloroflexia; order Chloroflexales; family Roseiflexaceae; genus Kouleothrix; species Kouleothrix aurantiaca. Next base: position 638 of record LJCR01000199.1, on the reverse strand, counting down.
AATTTGCGATTCAACTCGGCTTTCCTGATCCGCAACACACTCAATCTCGCATTCTAAGCTTGAACGAATTGCGTAACGCGGTGGTAAGGCTAAAATCACAACCATCAGTTTTGCCTAGTTATTTCGATACGTCGGAAAAACTAGCAGTTTTTGATGAAAAGCTTATATACGAACTTTTAATGCCCTACTTAAGTGAGCTCGAGCATAATTTATGGGTTTTGGTTGCCGCCGCCAACGGACTAGATCAACAAGAAGGCATTGGTGATATCTGTCGGCGCGTTCATCCATTAGCACTGTATTGCTACCTGTTAGTACGTAATCTGGCATTGCTCCTTAAAGGCAATGTATTGCCGCCGGAGATAGTCGACGCAAATAGTGAGATCAGTGAGGTTTTGACACTACTCGAGCATCAGATAGATCCTGAGAAGCTGAATGTCCAGCTTGATCTGGCGACCGAATTGCCTATGGTGGCAATGGCAGCAGTTGAACTGAAGCAAGTATTGATGAATCTTCTTAAAAATGCAGTCGAGTCCATGAAGGGCCGTGGCACATTGCGCATTACCACTTTTAGTGGTGAAGACGAGGTGCAAATTCGGCTTCAGGATACTGGCTGTGGAATTCCACAGCCAGTATCCTGA
>LJCR01001992.1 GCA_001399705.1 Kouleothrix aurantiaca | reverse complement strand
GGCGGGAAGCCAAAGCGGGCCGGCGGCTCCAGCGAGATTTCGAACACCGACGTTTTGGCGAAGGGCTGCGCCACTGGCCCTAGCAGCATCGCGTGCGACCAGTGGCTCGGCCGCATGTCGTGGCGAATGTGCGACTGCGCCACGCGCAGCCGGAACGAGGCAATGTCCGAGCCGCTCACCAGCACGATCTGGCTGATTTCCTCGCTGTCGAGGATATTGCGCTCCAGCCATTTCAGGTTGTCTTCGCGGCGGCCGCGCGCATCTTCCTTGAACAGCGTGTTCGGGTGGGTCGCGTTTGAGCGGAGAATGCTAATCATTGGTTTTTCTCACACTTGCTGCTTCTGCTACATTCGCAGGCGAAACGGGCCGAGCACGACCGGCTGGCGCGTGGTGGTGTCGAGGCTCAGCGGGTAGTAGGTGACACGCAGGTCGAGGCCGCCGCCACTCTGGCGGAAGCTGAGCATGGCGGCATGGTTGCCGCGCTGCATGTGGGTGGTCGGATCGACGCAGGCGAAGCGGTTGGCCGTTACCTGGCTGGCGAAATAGGCCGGCGGGCGCTTGGGGTCGGGGTGGCGCGGCCAGGGGTTGGGCGTGCCGCCAAACCAGCGGCTGATCGCCGAGCGCGCGCCGGCGATCTGGTCGGCCACGGGCATCGCCACCAGCGAGGCGGGCGAGGCAATGATTTCGCGCAGGGCAATGCGCCCGCTCACTTGGTCGCGCACTTCGGTCATGCGCCCCCAGTGTACGTCGCCCGTCAGGCACAGCACGTCGCGCCCGGCGTCGACAAGGCGGGTCAGTGCGCGCACCACGGCGGCGTAATCGCCGTAGTTTGTCAGCTCGTAGTCGGCCACTGCGCCGGTGAGCATGCCAGCCGGCTCGGCGAGCAGTGTCTGGCCCGAAACGAAGACGCCATACAGCTTCTGGTCGATCACATGCTGCACCCAGCGGTCAAGTTCGCCCAGCTCGGCGGGCGAGAGTGTGCCGCGCAGATCGCGGTCGCGGCTGGTGCGTCCATCGGCCAGAAAGAACGAGAGCGGCGCAATATCGAGCGTGTGGGCGCTGCCGAGTGGCTCGGCGTAGCTGTGCTGGAAGGCGCTGTACATCGCCTGCGCCGCGCGCTGCCAGCTGTCGCGCCCGCCCGCCGTCCAGGTGTTGCTGATGTAGGGAACGGTGCTGGGGTAGTTGTTCCAGTACTCGTGGTCGTCGGGGATGAGCAGGCGCGGCGCGGCGGCCAGCATGCGCGCGTAGCCCTCTGGCCCCAGCCAGTTGCGCCGGTAGTCGGCCTCGAATTTCTCGGCCAGGGCAGCGGCGCTGCTGGGGAAAATAAAATGTGTGGGCA
>LJCR01001988.1 GCA_001399705.1 Kouleothrix aurantiaca | reverse complement strand
GGCCAGGTAGGGCATGGCAACCATGGCGGCGGCCTCGGCGGGCGGGGTTTCTTCGGCAAACAGCCAGCGCCCCGAGCCAGCGTTGCTGACCACAATGTCGGGCGTGCCGACCTCGGCGAGGATGCGCGCCACCACAGCCTCGACCGCGGCGGGGTCGGTCAGGTCGGCGGGGAAGACGTGGGCGCTGCCGCCGCTGGCGCGGATTGCGCCGGCCACGGTTTCGAGCGCGGCGGCGTTGCGCGCCAGCAGCACCACACGTGCGCCCATGCGTGCGGCGGCCTGCGCGAATGCCGCGCCAATGCCGGACGATGCGCCGGTGATCAGGATCGTGCTGCCGCGAATCTGCATAGCATCCTCTTTATACAGTATTCAGGTTTCAGGAGACAGAAGTCAGAAGAAATTCCGCTTTCAGACGCCTTTGCGAACAAAATGTACAGGAGTTGAAGCTGCACACGATTCGAGCGCACAACATCCATCGTGACAGGCAGGCGCGTAGCACAGGTATTCGCGCATTCTAGCCGAGTTGCGCCACGCGGGCAACCGGCGTGATACAATAGCACGCGCGAGGAGGAGACGCTACAAAGGGATTCTATGCTCAAGCTTTACAACACTCTGACGCGCCGCATCGAGCCGTTTGTGCCGATTGATCCGGGGCGCGTGCGGATGTACAGCTGCGGCCCGACGGTCTACCGCTACATTCATATCGGGAACCTGCGCACCTTTCTGATGGCCGACTGGCTGCGTCGCACGCTGACGGAGCTGGGCTACGAGGTGCGGCACGTCAAGAACATCACCGATGTGGGCCACATGCGCGTGGAAATGCTCGACCGCGGCGAGGACAAGCTGATCGCTCAGGCGCGCAAGGAAGGCAAGACATCGGCGCAGATCGCCGAGTTTTACACCGAGGCGTTTCTGGAAGACGAGCGCCGGCTGAACATTCTGCCCGCCCACGTCTTCCCGCGCGCCACCGACCATATTGCCGAGATGCAGACGATTGTGCAGGGCCTGCTCGCCAAAGGGCTGGCCTACGAAGGCGGCGGCAACGTCTTTTTCGATGTGCGCAGCTTCCCGAACTATGGGCAGCTTTCGGGCAACCTGCTGGCGCAGATGCTGGAAGGCGTGCGCGATGCCGCCGACCCGTACCGCCGCAACCCCGAGGATTTCCCGCTGTGGAAGCTGGCCGAGCCCGGCCGCGAGATGGCGTGGGAGAGCCCGTGGGGGCTTGGTTTCCCCGGCTGGCATATCGAGTGCAGCGCGATGGCGATCAAGCACCTCGGCGAGCAGTTCGACCTGCACACCGGCGGCGTCGACAACATGTTCCCGCACCACGAAGACGAGATCGCGC
>LJCR01001987.1 GCA_001399705.1 Kouleothrix aurantiaca | reverse complement strand
GCTGCTGGGCCGGCCAGCCGTGCTGCGCACCTACACCACCACGCAGCTGCCCGAAGGCGCGCCCAGCGACGCGCCCGTGCGCGTGATCCTCACCATCGACGCGCAAACCTACGCCCTGCTCGACGTGGCTGTGCTGGCCGAGGGCGCGGCCGAAAGCACGGCCGAGCGCCCGCTGCGCGCGCAGCAGTTCGAGCTGCTGGCCGAAGCGCCCGCCGACGCGCCCTTCACCCTACCCGACAACACAGGCGTTGTGCAGCGCATCGGCATGGGCAGCGTGCGTTTCCCGTTTGTGGATCGGCGCGCCCAGCTGACCATCGAGGACGCCGCGCAGCGCGAGAACGGTGAGCTGCTCGCCCCGCTGCAGCTTCCCGGCGACCATATGCGCGGGCTGGCCTTCCAGAACGGCGGGCGCGACAACCAGGTTATTCTGCTCTACGAGGGCGAGTTTCAGAACGTGCTGCTGCTGCCGAGCTTTAACCCGCGCGGCAGCCAGAGCCTGGGCGCGGAACAAACAGCCGGCACCTACCGCTACCGCGTTATGCAGAATGAAAGCTCGGCCGGCATCACTGCGCTGGTGTACCACCCCGACACGCCCGACCAGGGCATTGGCCTGATTCTGAACGACACATTTTCCACCGCTGCCGAGCGCCAGGCCAGCCTGCAAGCGCTGATCGCCTCGCTCACGCCCGTCAACGAGCAAAGCCTGCCGCGGCTGCGCGCGCAGTTCGCCCCGCCCGATTCTTCTGCCGGGCACAGCGAGTAGCGACGCTTTTTGGAGCCACAGAGCGCACGGGGAGCACTGAGTAGGAAGATCAAAACTCGGTGCTCCCCGTGCGCTCTGTGGCTTTTTCTTTTTGCGCCCAGCCGCCCTGCGTTAGCGGGACACAACCGCTGGTAGCAGCATATTCACCGTTCGCGCGGCCGGCCCTGCTAGGATACAGAGGCCAGCCTGCTGCAACGCCGCAACTCGCCTGCGCCGTGGATGCTGGCCTGCCCGCCACCACGCAAAGCGAGGGTGCTATGCAAACCATCCTGGTGCCACTCGATGGATCGGCGCTGTCCGAACAGGTGCTGCCCTTTGTGCGCACGCTTGCCCCGGCGCTGCACGCACGCGTCGTGCTGCTCCACGTCGTCACCGACCCCGAGCACGAATACCCGGTGACGCACGCCCCCGATATGCCCGCCGCCGCCCCAGGCGGGCGCTGGGCGCGCGAGCAGTACGCGCACTGGCAGCAGCACCGGCACGAAGTTCAAGCCTACCTCGCGGCGCAGGCCGCGCCGCTGCTCACCGCCGGCATCGCCGTCGAGTACCATATCGAAACCGGCATGCCGGCCGAAACGATTAT
>LJCR01001986.1 GCA_001399705.1 Kouleothrix aurantiaca | reverse complement strand
GGCGCGCTGCGCTCGATCTTCCACCACGCCCAGCTTACGCTGCCGACTGTGTGGGGTTTGCAAGGGCGCTGGCCGGCTCTGCGCCCGCTGGCAATTGGTGTGACGTTGCATCTTGCGCTTGATCTGCCGTTTTTGCGTTTCGACTGGCGGGTGTGGCGGCGGGCGGCAGGCCGGTGCGAGCGCTGCGGCCGCACTGATCGGCGGCGCGACGTGATCTACCTGCTGCCGCCACGCAATGGTGGCGCGCGCTGGGCGCTGGCGAATCGGGCAGTGTGGTGCCGCCCCTGCCGGCGCGAGGTTTATCTGTAGAAAACACGAAAGCCGCCTTCGCGATGGCGGCTTCCGTGTTTGGAGGAGAGGAGGACTTCAACTTCATGAAGCTATGCGCAGCCCGCGCCGATTTGGATCTCTGAATTTCCGAGCAATTTCACCCCAATTTCAAAAACTCTTTGGCAAACATTCACGCATATAAATTGCGCGCCCCAATCGGCAATGCTATACTGCACGGCATGAAATTTACCCGCACCATCGGCCGCGCCGCCGCCACATCCGCGCCATGACACGACTCGACGGCATTCTTGAGCGCATCACATTTCACAGCGAGCAAGACGGCTACACCGTTGCCCGCGTGCAGCCGCGCGACAAGAACCACCTTGTCACCATTGTCGGCAAGCTGCTCGGCGTGCAGGTCGGCGAGTCGGTCGAGCTGGAAGGGCGCTGGGTCGATCACCCCGAGCATGGCCGCCAGTTCGAGGTCGAGCGCTACCGCACCGTGCTGCCCGCCACCGTCGAGGGCATCCGGCGCTACCTCGGCTCGGGCCTGATCAAAGGCATCGGCCCGGTGATGGCCAAGCGCATTGCCGAAACCTTTGGCTCCTACACGCTCCACGTGCTCGACCACGAGCCGCTGCGCCTGCGCGAAGTTTCGGGCCTCGGCCCCAAGCGCGTCGACCGCATTATTCACGCCTGGGAAGAACAGCAGCAGATCAAGGCGATCATGCTGTTTCTGCAAGATCTGGAGATTGCGCCAGGTCTGGCGGTACGCATCTACAAGCAGTATGGCGAACAGTCGCTCAGCGTGGTACAGGCCACGCCCTACCGCCTGGCCGATGATGTTTACGGCATTGGTTTTCTCACCGCCGACAAAATCGCGCAGGCGCTGGGTATCCCGCACGACTCGCCGCAGCGCGTGGGCGCGGGCCTGCGCTACACGCTCAGCCAGGCCTCGGATGAGGGGCACTGCTTCTTGCCGTGGGACGAGCTGGCCGAGCGCGGCGCGGAGCTGCTGGGCGTGGCTGAGCCGGTGGTAGCCGCCACGCTCGGCGCGATTGCGATCACCCGCGAGG
>LJCR01001984.1 GCA_001399705.1 Kouleothrix aurantiaca | reverse complement strand
GCCGAGCGTGCGGCGAAGCGCACCAGCACGCGCTCTTTCATGGCCTGGATGTGCTGCCCCATCGCCGACGCCGCGCGATCAGCATCGCCATCAAGCATGGCCTGCACAATCAGGTCGTGCTCGCCAAGCGCGCCGGCCATGAGCGAGTGGTCGCGCAGCCCGCCGATCAGGAAAATGCCGATCTGGGCGCGCTGCTCGGCGATCGCGGCGGCGAGGCGGCGGTTGCCGGCGTGCGCGGCAATCAGGCCGTGATGGAAATCGATCTCGCCGCGCAGCAGGCGAGCGCTGATGTCGTTTGCGCCGGGCAGGGCCGCCCGCAGTTCGGCCACCTGCGCCTGTGCGGCGTGGATCTGGCTGGCGCTGATGCGTGGCAGGGCCGCGCGGATCGCCGCCACCTCCAGCACCGTGCGCAGATCGTACAGCTCGCGAATATCGTCGGCGCGGTAGATCGTAACGTGAAAGCCACGGCGCGGGCCGGTTTGCACCAGGCCAATGCGCTGGAGCTGATGGAGCGCCTGGCGCACCGGCGTGCGGCTTACGCCCAGCTCGGCGGCCAGTGCCGAGTCGGAAAGGTTTTCGCCCGGCTGGCGCACGCCTTCAACGATCTGATTCCAGAGCGCACGATACACGCCATCCACCAGCATGGGTGAAGGCCCGGCGGCGTCGGCGATTGCCTGCCACAGCGTATCGCCAACCGATTGGCTATCGGGGCTTAAACGCGCGCTCATGCTCTTTATATTCGCAGTGTCTGATTGAATACAAAAAGTATAAATGACACAACCACGGGAGTCAAGCATCGATTTCGTATTTTCGCACCCTATTGAGCAGTTTTGTGATATTTGACACAGCACCCCGCCTATGCTAGACTCGCCGGCACTCAAGTGTCCCATTTTCCGCAACACCATGCCTTCGCGCGTGTGCGGCACCCTATAAGAAGAACTGCCTATGCAACCTCAATTTTCACCAGCCGTTGCGCGGCTTCGCGCGGTTCAGGCTGTGCTGGCGCTGAGCGCGGCGCTCGCCTACGGTGTAGCCGTCGCCAGTGGCGTAGCACCTGCGCTGGGCGCGCTGCTTGTTAGCATGGCGGCGATCGCGGCGCTGGGGGTGGCGCTGTTTGCGCTGGTGGCTGGGCGCGTGGCTGGCCCTGCGGCGCGGCGCGGCGCGCGCGCCGAGTCGTCGCTGCGGCACTACCGCCGCATGGCCGCGCTGGTTATTGCTGTTGTTTTTGTGACGCTCGCGGCCGGCGCGCTGGTGGCGAACGAGAATGCGCTGCGCGCATGCCTGGCGCTGCCGATCTGCGCAACCGATAGCGCAACTGCCAGCCAGAGCCTGGCGCAGCTGGCGATGG
>LJCR01001985.1 GCA_001399705.1 Kouleothrix aurantiaca | reverse complement strand
GCCAGAAAGGCCGACAGCGCCAGCGCGACCAGCGACACAACCGTCGAGCTGAAGCTGAAAGCGCCCGATCCCGCCATTCTCTCCAAGCTGGTGTTTTCGGCCTTTAGTGTCGTAAATTCGAAAGTGGCGCAGGCCAATGGTGCCACCGACGCCGCCGACGCCGACAAGAGCGACAAGGCTGAAACCTGGTTCAACGGCAACTCGGCCGGCAGCGGCCCCTACATGCTCACCAAGTGGGAAAAGGGCGTCGAGACCGTGCTGGAGCGCAACCCGAAGTACACCGGCACCGCGCCCAAGATCGAGCGCGTGATCATTCGCAACATCCCCGAGGCGGCGACCCAGAAGCTCCAGCTTGAGGCCGGCGACGTGCAGATCGCCATGGACCTGAGCGCCGACCAGCTGGGTGCGCTGAAGAATAACCCCGATGTAACCATCTTCCAGACGCTCAGCGACACGATGTTCTTCCTGCTGATGAACCAGGACAAGACCATCGGCGGGCCGATGAGCGACCCGAACGTGCAGCAGGCTGTGCGTCTGGCGCTCGACTACGAGGGCTTCAAGGCGCTGGCGGGCGGCCAGGCGGTCACGCCGCCGACGATCCTGCCGGTGGGCTTTGCGGGCGCGTATGGCGAAGACAAATCGCTCAAGCGCGATGTCGAGGCCGCCAAGAAGCTGCTGGCGGATGCCGGCCAGACCGCGCCGTCGATTGACCTTGAGTACCCCGACTTCACCTTTGGCGGCGTGAGCTTCGGCACCATGGCGCAGAAGGTGCAGGCCGACCTCGCCGAAGCGGGCATCACCGTGAACCTCAAGCCGGCCGAGCTGCAGGTGGCGCTGGAAAACTACCGCCAGGGCAAGGAAGCATTTGGCCTGTGGCTGTGGCTGCCCGACTACCGCGACTCGCTCGACTACGTTGAGTTCCTGCCCGATGGCGTGGTGGGCAAGCGCGCCAACTGGCTGGGCGACAAGGCCGATGCCGACGTGGTTTCGCTGCGCGACAAGGTCAAGGTGGAAACAAACGTCGACGCGCGCAACCAGCTGTTTGGCCAGATGCAGGACTACCTGCTGAGCAAAGGCCCGTACGCCGCGCTGGTGCAGCCAAGCGTGCAGATCGGCCTGAGCAGCAAGGTGCAGAACTGCGCCTACAACCCGCAGTGGCGCGTTGACCTGGCGCAGCTCGGCCTGGGCGAGTAGATAGAGGTTGTGTGGAGCGGACGCGCTTCGCCCCATACTTCCGATCCGATTAGAAAACTGGCAGGATTTTCCTAAATTCGGTAAAAGAATGCCAGTGTCAGATTTAACGTTGCGGCTCATGCCCCCGTCCTGCCTAATTTATGCGGAGGGGCAC
>LJCR01001983.1 GCA_001399705.1 Kouleothrix aurantiaca | reverse complement strand
GTCCTGCGCGGCGGGCGAGCTGCTGGCCGCGCAGCGGCAGTGGCTGCCGCAGTTTGCGTAGGGCCGGGAAGAGGACGACCGAGGACGAAGGGCGAAAGCGCGGGCCGCTTCACCCTTCGCCCTCGGTCGTTCATCTTTCGTCCCCTTGGCTGCGTAGCTGCGCAAGAAAGTAGGGCCGCACGCGCTCGGGAATATACTCCCAGTGTGCCAGCGGGTCGGCGCGCACCTGGGTGGCCGAAATCGGCACCGTGCGCCGGTCGAGATCGACCAGCACGTGGCGTGCGCCAAGCTCGGCGGCCAGTTGGTCGCCGTAGCGCTCGGATGTGAACACCAGATCGACAGGCGGCGCGTAGCGCGCAATCAGCGCGCGCCAGATCGCCCAGAAATCGGGGTGCTCGTGCGGGTACGACGGCACTTCGTCGGTGACGTGCACCACGCGCGCGGCGGGAAAGGTGTCGCGCACCCACTCGTAGCGCAGCCGCCCGTCGATCGGCTCGCGCGTGAGGCTGCACACCAGCACGGTGAGCGTGTCGGCGGTGCGCAGGCCGCTTTCGATCAGGTGGCAGTGCCCCATGGTCAGCGGCATAAACTTGCCCAGAATCAGGCCGTGCGTCGGGCGCGCATTGCTCATGGCCTAGCCCTCGTCGTCGACAATGCGCGCCTCACGCCAGCGAAACACAAACTGCTCGTCGCCACGGTTGCGCCGGAAGCGATACAGCGTAGTTGGGCGGCCGCGGCCCTCGCGGCGCATGCCGGTGTCTTCCAGCACATTGGCATCTTTGATCTTGCGGTAGAAGTTGCCTTTGTCCAGCTCCTCGCCCAGAATCTGCTCGTAGATATGTTTCAGCTCAAGAATTGAAAACACCTCGGGCAAGAGCTGAAACGCCAGCGTGGTGTACTCCAGCTTCGAGCGCAGGCGATCCAGCCCGGTCGCCAGGATCAGGTCGTGGTCGAATGCGAGCGTGCCGGGCAGCTTCTGGAGCGAAAACCAGCGCACGTCGGTGCTTTCGTCCGATGCGCGCAGCGTTTGCTTGTCGGCGCTCACCAGCGCGATGTAGGCGATGCTGATCACGCGTGTGCGCGGGTCGCGCCGGGGTTCGCCAAAGGTGTAGAGCTGTTCGAGGTAGATGTCGCGCACGCCGGTTTCTTCTTCCAGCTCGCGCCGCGCCGCCTGCTCCAGCGACTCGTCCATATTGATGAAGCCACCCGGCAGCGCCCAGCGCCCTTCGTGCGGCCAGTGCTTGCGTTTCACCAGCAGCACATGCAGCTCGCGCTCCTGAAGCGTGAAGATCACCACGTCAACAGTGACCGAGGGGCGTTCGTAGCGGGAGGGATCGTATGTTTCGGCT
>LJCR01001981.1 GCA_001399705.1 Kouleothrix aurantiaca | reverse complement strand
GTGCGGCGTGTAGGCCAGCCCGAGCGGGTTGTTGCGCGCCAGCAGCTGTAAACGTGCCTCGCGCATGGCCCGCCCCAGCGGCATTCCCCCCAGAAATAGCGGAATCATGGCCTCGGCAAAGGCTTGCGCTAGCTCCTCGAAGATCGTGATCTCGGTGCCGATCACACCCGCCGCTGCGGTTTTCTCCACCAGCACCTTCACCAGATTCAGCGCCTGCGCGGGCGAGATCGCCGTGGTGTGGCAGCCGTTGATAAACATCAGCGGGCGCGCCTGCGGCCACCTGATGCGCAGATTGCCCCATGTGTCGGTGGTGAAGTAGCCCGGGCTGGCCTTGCTGCCCACCAGCAGCGCCGGGTTGGTGTCTTGCAGCAGGCCGTGGCAGTAGAAATATACGAGCTGCGGCTGGTTGCCCTTCAGCAGCGTAATCACCTCGCCGCGGTCGGATTTGCGCTGCACCGTGGCGGGCAGTTTGTCGAGTCGCGCGAGGTGCGGCGGCAGTTGCGCGAAATCGGTGTACACGGCCATATCGATCAGCGGCGTGCCGGTATAGTTGATCGTCAGCGCCAGCTCGGGGCCGTAGGGCGTGGGCGTTGGCACGCCGATGTCGTGGCGAAAGCCCCAGAAGCCACTCGGGCAGATGATGTTCAGGTTGTCGCGGCTGGGGCACTCGCCGTTGAAACACGGCTCGGCGCTGAGCGATCCGCCATTCTGCTGCACCTTTGCCAGGCTGCTCAGAAAGGCCGGGCACATGCCCCGAATATCCTGCGAGTCGATCAGATAGTCATAGATCAGCGCAATTGGCACAACGTCGTTGGCCGAGATTTTGCCGGCCATCTGCACCACACCGGGCTTGCGCATCAGCTCGCGCAATTCCTCCGCGCCGCCGGTGCCGCGCCCAATCTGCGTGTCGAGCGTCTGGTACAGGCGGGTGCCGCGCCCAACCAGCTGTTTCATATCCTGAAACAGGCGGTCGCTCAGCGTCTTGGCTGGCTGCGCCGGCGCGTAGCGGTACGCATCTTTTTCGGTCCACTCGTCTTCGCGGCCCCAGGCCATCAGCCGCAGCCCGCGCCGCACTGCGTCGATCAGGCTCACGATCTCGCCCTCGCCAAGCGTGGCGCTGCCTTCGTAGCGCTGCTGCCCGTCGTCGCCGAGAATGCGGAAGCTTTGGTTGCCGCCGCTGTCGCTGTTCATCATAATGCTGAGCGTGTGCGGCTCGACCTGATTGAGGTGGCGCGGTGTCAGCGCCGGGCTGAGGTTGTAATCAAGCACGGAGCGCTGCTGCAAGCCGGTTTCGGTCAGCGGCGCGCCCGGGCCAACCTGCACCGTCACCAGGCGCGATTGCACCAGCAT
>LJCR01001982.1 GCA_001399705.1 Kouleothrix aurantiaca | reverse complement strand
GGTTCTTGGTTCCGTGGTTCTCGGTTCTGCGGTTCCCGTGGTTCTTGGTTCTGCGGTTCCCGTGGTTCTTGGTTCTGCGGTTCCGTGGTTCCCGTGGTTCTCGGTTCTTGGTTCTGCGGTTCTTTGTGGTCGTTCGTCGTTCGTCGTTCGTCGTTCGTCGTTCGTCTTTCGTCGTTCGTCTTTCGTCTTTCGTCGTCCGTCTCGCATCGCTTGGTTCCGTGGTTCTGCGCCCCGTTTGACGCGCCGGCCCGCGCCCGCTATACTTGCCCGCCGTGAGCCAACAAGCGCATCGCACACCGCTACGTCGCCGTCTGGTCGCCCTGCTGCCGCTGGCCGCGCTGCTGTACGTGGCGCTGGCTGGCTTTGTGCTGGCCGACAACGGCACCAACCGCGGCGTCACCTTCGCGCCCGGCCAGCAGCCCGTCGCCTGGGCCGATGTGCCGCAGCTTGGCGTGAATCTCTACGGCATCCAGCACGAAGCCGACCCGGCCAACGCCACGCGCACGCTCGAAATGGCCCGCGACATGGGGGCGCGCTTCGCCCGCATCCAGATGCCGTGGGAAGATGTCGAGATCCACGCGCGCGGCGATTTCGAAGATCGGCGCAACCCGGCCGCGCCTAAGAGCGCCTGGCAGAAGTACGATTTCATCATGGCCGAGGCCGCGCGCGTCGGCATCGCGCCGATTGTGCGCCTCGACCGCCCGCCCGACTGGGCGCGCACTAAGGCGCTCGCCTCGCCCGCCTTTCAGGAGCGCAAGGCCATCAATGGCGCGGCCACTGGCCCGCCCGACGATTTTGCCGACTATGCGAACTTCGTCGGCGCGGTGGTGCGGCATTATCGAGGGCAGATCCGTTTCATCCAGCTTTGGAACGAGCCAAACCTGATGGATGAATGGAACGGACAGCGCCCGTCGCCATCCGAATTTGTTGCGCTCATCAAAGCTGCCTACACAAGCGCCAAGGCCGCTGATCCCCAGGTTGTTGTGCTGTTCCCAAGCCTCTCGCCCACCGACGGGCTCGACAAGACCGCGCCCTACACCGACCTTGATTTTCTCGACGAGGTGTACCAGCTTGGCGGCGGGCAGTTCTTCGACATCATGTCGGCGCAGGCGTATGGGCTCGGCCAGCCGCCCGACGAGCATCGCTACATCCGCCCGCGCACCGATAACTGGGCGCGCCCGGTCGACTCGCGCATCGACGTGTCGCGGGTGGTGCTGCTGCGCGAGGTGATGGAAAATCGCGGCGACGCGGGCAAGGCGATCTGGATCAGCGAGTTCGGCTACGTCACCGATTCGCCCACTATTCCGCCCGAAAAGCGCTTCACCTGGGGCGCGCCAGTGACGCCCGCGC
>LJCR01001978.1 GCA_001399705.1 Kouleothrix aurantiaca | reverse complement strand
CTCACTAAACCAGGGATAAATTGCATTGAGGATGGGTGGGCTGGGCTAGAATGTACCATGAGTGATAACCTTATACGAGAGATTTGCGCGTGTTGGCGCAGAAACGACTACAATATGCATACTACGGTAAGGATTGCGCGCCGCATTATACCATACCAGACCCACGCGGCAAGCCCATGGGTTAGCAATGACTTGGTATGGCCAAAAAGCCCACGCCACTAGCATCATTGTCATTACAGCAATAATTGCGTGGGCTTTTTTGGCCTAGAAATTACAAGTAATTTTTCTCGCTTACCCCACGCGCTCCAGGAAGCCGCGCTCTTCGAGCAGCGCGATGATTGCGCGCGCATTGGCCTCGGGCGAGACGCCCACGGTCTGCAGCGTCAGCTCGGGGTTGACCGGCTCTTCGTAGGGGTCGTCCACGCCGGTGAAGCCTTTGATCTCGCCGCGCCGCGCCATGCCATAGAAGCCCTTGATGTCGCGCTCTTCGCACACCTCAATCGGCGTGTCCATAAACACTTCGATGAACTGGTCGGCGCCAACCAGCTTGCGGCACTCGTTGCGGGCGTCGCGGTAGGGGCTCACCGCCGCGCAGATCACGACGCCATTGTGGCGCACGACCTCGCCGGCCACAAAGCCAATGCGCAAAATGTTGGTGTTGCGGTCGTCGCGGCTGAAGCCCAGCCCCTTCGATAGGTGCGTCCGCACGACGTCGCCGTCCAGCTCGGTGATCTGGCGGCCGCGCTCGAGCAGGAGCGATGTTAACACTTCCGCAGTGGTCGATTTGCCCGAGCCGCTCAGGCCAGTGAACCAGATGCAGAAGCCCTGGCGCTGGCGCGGCGGGAACATCTGGCCCAGGATCTCGGAGGTTTCCTTGCGTGTGAACCACTCGGGCAGCTGGCGGCCCTTGGCGAGGTAGTCGTCGCGCACTTGCGTGCCCGAGATGTTGGCCACGCGCGCGCCCTGCGGCACCTTGTTCGCCTCGACATATTCTTCGCTGTCGGGCAGGTACACCAGCTCCTGGAATGGCACCATGGTCACGCCCACTTCGTCGGCGTGCTTGGCCACCAGCTCCTGCGCGTCGTAGGGGCCGTAGAATGGCTTGCCGGTGCTGTCGTTGCCGGGGCCGGCGTGGTCGCGCCCGACAATAAAGTGCGACGCGCCGAAGTTGCGGCGGATGAGCGCGTGCCAGAGCGCCTCGCGCGGGCCGGCCATACGCATGGCCAGCGGCAGAAGGCTCAGCATGGTGCGGCTCTGGTCGTAGTAGTTCTCGACCAGGGTGCGGTAGATGCGCACGCGGCTGTAGTGATCAACGTCGCCGGGCTTGGTCAGGCCGACGACCGGGTGGATG
>LJCR01000198.1 GCA_001399705.1 Kouleothrix aurantiaca | reverse complement strand
GCGCCTGGTGGCGGCGCAGCTGCACCCGCACGCGCGCCAGCAATTCCTCAAAGGCGAAAGGCTTGACCAGATAGTCGTCGGCGCCACACTCCAGGCCTGCCACGCGGTCGGCGACTGATTCGCGAGCAGTTAACATAATAATCGGAACATTCGAGCCAGCGCGCAGGCGGCGGGCCACTTCCATGCCATCCAGCCCTGGCAGCATCAGGTCGAGCACGACGACATCGGGCGGGCGCTCGCGCGCGGCGCTCAGCGCCAACTGCCCATCTTCGCAGATCTCGGTTGCGAATCCTTCAAACGCCAGCCCGCGCCGCAGGTAATCGGCGATCTCGGCTTCATCTTCGACAATAAGAATGCGCTGCCCCATACGCTTCCCTCATGCTGCTTGCCTGCTCGCATCCTAGCACAAAGGCAGGGGCGAAACAACTAAAGCGCAGATGAGCAACGGTTGCGCGTTCGGGTGGAGTGGCGTACACTTGCGCGCGTGTGTGATTGTGCACGATGTGGGGCTTGCCGAGGTGTTATGATCTACCGATCGACAATGAATGGTTTACCGGTCTGCACCGGCGATATTATCTGCACCACCGACGGCTCGGCCGCCACAACCATGGGCAAGCTCTGGCAGGCGCTGGGCCTGCTGGTGCCAGGCGAGGTTGACCATACGGTTTTATATCTTGGCCCGGGCGGGCGCTGCGTAGAGGCGGGCGCGCGCGGCGTGCTGCTGTTCGACATGCCCGGCGAGCGCTGGGAAGCCGGGCAGCTGGCCGGCGAGCGCTGGCTGATCGACTCGCTGGTGGGCGTGGCCTACCCGCTCGCAGATCGCGCCGCGCCTGGCGTGAGCGCCGACGAGGTGCGCGCGGCGGTTGCCGATTACTGCGCGCTGCAGGCCGCCGAAGACAAACCCTACAACGTCAACTTCTTCGATCCGAATACCGATGCGGCATTCTACTGCAGCCAGCTGATCTACAAAGCCTACCGCGAGTTCGGCCTGGATGTCAGCGTCCCACCCGGCGCGCCTTCCGCCGACGCAACACGCATTGTGGTGCCGCAAATGCTCTGGCAGAGCAGCCAGCAGCGCCGTGTCAGCAAAGCCGCGCTGGAGCAGGAAAGTTAGCGCGCCGCGAGGTGGCACTGCCCTTGCTAGTGGCAGCTCAGAAGCATGGCAACGAGGTATTGCAGCATGAGCGAGATCCGCGCGGTTATTTTCGACGTCGACGGCACGCTGGTCGACAGCAACGACGCGCACGCCCACGCCTGGGTGGCGGCGCTGGCCGAGCACGGCCACGCTATTTCCTATGAACACATCCGCGCGCTGATTGGCATGGGCGGCGACAAGCTGCTGCCCGCCGGGGCCGATATTGCCAGCGAGAGCGAAGAAGGCAGGCAGATCAGCAAACGGCGCGGCGCGATTTTCGCCGAGCGCTTTTTGCCGCATCTGCGCGCCTTTCCAGAAGTGCGCGCTCTGCTGGAGCAGCTGCACGCCCAGGGCCTGAAGCTGGCCGTCGCCAGCTCGGCCAAGGACGAAGAGCTCAAGCCGCTGCTGGCGCTCACAGGCGCAGCAGAATTATTTGAAACAACAACTTCCTCCAGCGACGCCAAACACTCCAAGCCCGACCCCGACATCGTACAGGCAACTCTGAAACGGCTCGATCTGCCTGCCGCACAAGTTGTCATGGTTGGCGATACGCCCTACGACATCGAGGCGGCAGCCCGCGCCGGCATTAGCCTGATCGCGCTGCGCTGCGGCGGCTGGGATGGCAGCGCCCTCGGTGCCGCACAGGCCGTTTACGCCGATCCGGCCGAGCTACTGGCGCAGCTTGCAAACTCGCCGCTGGCACAATAGTGAAGCGGGGCGATAATTTTAACCCTTTTTACGTAATTTATACGATGTTTCGGAAGAAGAAATTCGCTACACTCAAAGCATACTTCGATGGAAGCAGGTATAATCATCTTCCAATTGCGAGCCAGCTATGCTTCATTTTCTCCGCCTCGCCGGCACTGGCCGTTACCCAGCCGCCCCAATGATGGAGCAGCAAACCTTGCCCAATTTTGAGCAAGCCCGAACCTATGCGATCCAGCGCCTCACCCGCGAGCTATCGCCCGCGCTGGCGTACCACTCAGTCGCACATACCTGCGACGAGGTGGTGCCCGCTGCCGAGCGCATTGCGGCGCTCTCGGGAGTTACCGACGAAGAAGCGCTCTTGCTGCGCACCGCCGCCTACTACCACGATCTGGGCTTTATCACGCACTACGCAGGGCACGAAGAAGCAAGTGTGGCGATTGCAAGCGCGGCGCTGCCCGGCTTTGGCTACTGCCCCCGGCAGATCGAGCGCATCGCCGGCATGATCCGCGCCACCAAGCTGCCTCAATCGCCAACCAACCTGCTTGAGCAAATTCTGGCCGATGCCGACCTTGATGTGCTGGGCAGCGACGATTTCTTCGAGCGCAACACACTGCTACGCACCGAGATGGCAAACTTTGGTGGCGCGATGACCGACGAAGGCTGGTTTGCGAACCAGCTCAAGTTCGTGCAAAGCCACTGCTACTGGACTTCCGCCGCGGCACAGTTGCGCAACGACGGCAAGCAGCGCAGCATCGCCACGCTCAGCGACAAGCTGGCGCATACCAAGCGCACGCCCTGGCGCGCCAGAACCTAGCTGCGGCGCGGGCGCAACGCCGCAAACAGCCGCTCCCCTGGCAGCACCTGCCGGTGCTGGCGTCGCGCCGCGTCCTGCGTCGGCCAGAACGAGAGCGCGCCCTGCCCGGCGTAGGCCACGCGCAGCGCCGCCAGCACATGCTTGCAGTTGATACCACCGTACTGCGCCCAGCGGCAGGTGCAGTGCCCCGCCAGCTCGCCCGGGTATAGCGCCACCTCATAGTGCTGCCCGGAATCGCGCCCACTTTCCACCAAATAGCGCCCGTGCGTCGCGTCGCGCGCAATAACCTGCAGGTTGCGGCTGGCATCCTGCAGGGCTTTAATATGAACAACGTTCCGAGTTGTAGCGGGAATGGCAGTCTGCTCGATTGTCATCGTACTCTCTCTTATTCTTTACACTATTTCGCCCCTGGCGCCACTGGCCAGGCCCGGGCGAATATATCTGTCATGTCCGCTCAATCAGCGGCGCAGGCAATATTTCTGCACATCTGTAGTATAACAAATTTATGCTCTTATGTAAATAATAGTTGTATTAGATTCGTGAGTGTTCTGGTAGAAAAATACGTGGATGTGTCAAAAAAATCCATTATCATGGCAAGCGCATTCTTTTCTGGCAGCGCCTGGCGCATGCTCCAGCCCCGTCGCGAAATCACAAGATTATGACAACTCAAAATATGCTTTATACCCTTCGCTTGGCGTGTACCTGGTCGGCAAACATCGAAATGCAGCGCCCGGCAATGCCAGGCGCTGCATCGCAGCAAAAAATAGAATAGGCGCAGCTGGTATTAGTTTCGTTCGGCCAGCTGTGTGAAGGGATGCACGCTCGGGCCAACGTAATCGGATTTCGGGCGGATCAGCCGGTTGTCGGCCAATTGCTCGCGAATATGCCCCATCCACCCGACGGTGCGGCTCAGCGCAAACGCGGCCGTGAACAGGTCGAGCGGCAGGCCCAGGCTGTAGAGCAGCGGCGCACTGTAAAACTCGACATTCGGGTTGAGCTGGCGCTTGGTGAAGTGCGGGTGCGTGGCCACCACGCCGCCCACGGCGTCGGCGATCGCCTGCCAGCGCTCAGCGTCGCCATTCAGGCCAGCCATGGTCTTCACGCAGCGCCGCAGGTGCCGCACGCGCGGGTCTTCGACCTTGTAGATGCGGTGGCCCACGCCCATCAGGCGCTCGTGGCGCGCCAGCATTGCGTCGATATAGCTGGCAGCCTGTTCGGGCGCACCAATCGCCAGAAAGGTTTCCATCGCCTTCTGGTTCGCGCCGCCGTGCAGCAAGCCCTTGAGCGTGCCAATCGCCGCCACCAGCGCGCAGTACACATCCGCGCCCGCGCCAATCGCCACGCGCGCCGCAAAGGTCGAGGCGTTCAGACCGTGCTCGGCCAGCAGCACCAGGTAGGTATCAAAAGCGCGCGCCGCCTCGGGTGCGGGTGCTTCGCCATGCAGCATGTACAGGAAGTTAGCCGCGTGGCCCAGCGACTGCTCAGGCGCAACCGGCTCCAGCCCGCGCCGCGCCCGATCCCAGGCCGCAATCAGGGTAGGTGCCTTGGCGAGCACACGCACGCCAATCTGCTCAACTGCCGCGCTGTCCAGGGCATCGGCCTCGCTGTCGAGCTGGCCCAGGCCAGAGATCAGGGTGCGCATTGCGTCCATGCCATGGCCGCCGGCTGGCACACCGCGCACCAGCGCCAGCTCGGCCGCGCTTAGCGCGCGCTCGGCGGCCAGCCGCCCACGAAACGCGCCAAGCTGCTCGGCGCTCGGCAGCTCGCCATACCACAGCAGGTACGCCACTTCTTCGAACGATGCCTGCTCGGCCAGGTCGTGAATTGCGTAGCCGGCGTAGATCAGCCTGCCGGCCGTGCCATCAATGGCGCTGAGCCGCGTGCTCGCCACCACGACATTGTCGAGCCCGCGCACGGGTGCTTCACTTGTCATTGGTATGTCCTCCTGGTTCATGGTATTTTTGTTTCGCCTTGGCGCTACGCCCGGGCAAGGCGCGCCGCGCCAGATGTGCCCTGCAACCATTCTAGCACAATGCTATATATATATCAATACTACTGTATATATATTGATTATTGACGAACCAAATCCGGCCGCGTATACTATCGCGGCAGGAGGGTTGATGCATGCAGATCATCGATGGGGTTGAATATCTTGATGGCGACGAGGCGGTGGCGCTGCTAGGGGTGAAGAAAGCCACGCTTTACGCCTATGTGAGCCGCGGTCTGCTCGAATCATTTCGGCAGGCGGTTGGGCGCAAGCGCCTGTATCGGCGCGCTGCTGTGGAGCGATTATGTGAGCTGCAGCCCAGCGAGGATTCGCCTTCATACCCGCAGATCGATGAGGATGGCGTGCTGCGCGACGTGCGCCTGCCCGACGCGGCGAGCTGGGCGGGGGAACACTAGCGCGCTTTCAGCGCGGGGTTTGGGGAATTGGGGATAGGGTTGATGATTATGGTATTGATCTGAAATCCGCTATTGCAAACAGTAAGTTTCGGCAGCAGAACATCTCCTGCCTCCTGCCTCCTGTCTCCTGCCTCCTGCCTCCTGCCCCCTGCCTCCTGCCTCCTGCCTCCTGCCTCCTGCCTCCTGTCTCACGGCTGCTCGGTGATCAGGGCGAGGGTGAGCTGGCGCAAGGTATTCAGCCGCTGGTCCATGTTCTCGGGGTAGAGGTAGAGGTCGTCGTGCATCTTCCCCACCTCCATGCGCCGCTGGGCCACCGCGT
>LJCR01001980.1 GCA_001399705.1 Kouleothrix aurantiaca | reverse complement strand
CGCCGGTGGCCGGCTCGTAGTCGCGCACGGTGTCGGCCAGGCCGCCGGTTTCGCGCACCACTGGGATGGTACCGTAGCGCAGCGCGATCATCTGGCCCAGGCCGCACGGCTCGACGCGCGACGGCATCAGGAAGATGTCGGAGCCGGCGTAGATCTTCTGCGCGAGCTGGGCCTTGAAGGTGTTGAAGAGCGCGACCTGCTCGGGGAAGCGGCCGCGCAGCTGGTTCAGGCGGTCGAGGTGGCGCTGGTCGCCGGTGCCAAGAATAATGAGCTGGACGTCGTTGTGGCGCAGCAGTGGCTCGGCGATCTGCTCGATCAGGTCGAAGCCTTTAAGGTCGGCCAGGCGCGAGATTGCGCCAATCACCACAGTGCCGGGGCTTGTGGGCAGGCCAGCATCACGCTGGAGATCAAGCTTGCACGCGCGCTTGCCGGCCAGGTTATTCAGGTCGTAGTGTGCGGCGATGTAGGGATCGCTGGCGGGGTTCTGCAAGTCGGTGTCGATGCCGTTGAGCACGCCATAGAGGCGCTCGCGCCGGTCGCGCAGCAGCGGGTCGAGCCCTTCGCCAAAGGCCGGCTCAAGGATTTCGCTGGCGTAGGTTGGGCTGACGGTGTTGATAATGTCGGCGTAGTAGATGCCGCGGCCCATGAAATCGACGACGTCGTTCAGGTGCGGCATGTCGGGGTGGGCGATAAAACCATACTCGTCGACGCCGGCGATCTCAAGCACCCGGTAGCCAAAAATGCCCTGGTAGGCCAGGTTGTGGATGGTGAAGACGCAAGCCGTATGGGCGTAGAACGGATCATTTTTGTAAATGGTTTTCAGCCAGTTCGGCACAATCGCGGTGTGCCAGTCGTGGCAGTGGATGATGTCGGGCTGCCATCCCAGCCGCTTGATGCCTTCCAGCGTTGCGCGGCAGAAGAAGATAAAGCGGTCGGCATCGTCTTCGTACATGTAGATGCCGTCGCGATCATAGTAGTGCTGGTTGTCAATCATGTACACCGGCACGTCGCTGCCGGGCGCGGGCACGCTGGTATGGAGCAGTTCCGCCGTCACGTCGTGCTCATCCATCGGCACAGTGTAGGCTGGCACCACGACTTCAAGCGGGAAGCGCGCCGGGTCGATTCGGCTGTAGCGCGGCATTGCCACGCGCACGTCGTGGCCAAGCGCGCGCAGCGCTTTGGGAAGCGCGCCAGCCACATCGGCCAGGCCGCCGGTCTTGGCGAATGGTACCATCTCTGGCGTCATTATCAGAATACGCAAGGGTGCGTTGTTCATACGGCCTCATCTCAGGCATCATTGCTTGGCGATGTGCTGCCAGCGTGTGCACGGCCCTGATGCAATGCATGTGCC
>LJCR01001979.1 GCA_001399705.1 Kouleothrix aurantiaca | reverse complement strand
CTTCTACGCCCGCGCCCGCAACCGCCACGCTGCGCGCCACCGTGTGCTCGAACAGCTGCGCGCCGTTGCGCACCGCCTCGCGCGCCAGGGCCGCCACGCAGCGCCCGGCCGCTAGCAGGCTGTAGTCGGGCTGGAAAAAGCCGATCGTGCCTTCGGGCAGGCGAAACTGCGGGTAGCGATGCATAATCTCGTCGGCGTCGAGCGCCTCGAACGGCACGCCAGCCGCCTGATAGGTCGTGCCAATGCCCTCCAGCCCGAGCGCGTCGGGCGCGCCAAAATCGAGCCCGCCGCACTGTAGCATCAGGCGCTCGCCGCATTCTTCCTCAAGCTGGTGCCACAGCGCAAACGCGGCCTGCGCCAGCCGCACATAGTCGATGCTGTCGTAGGCCAGGCGAATAATGCGCGACGGGCCATGCGAGCTACCCATGCTATGGCCGATGCCAAACTGCTCCAGCAGCGCGACCCGCCGGCCAGCTTTCGCCAGGTGGTACGCGGTTGCGCTGCCCATCACGCCCCCGCCAAGCACGATCACATCCGTGGTGTGGGTATTCATGACGCCTCCGATGAACGGGTGACAAGATGACAAGATGACAAGGTGAAAGGGTGAAAGGGTGAAAGGGTGGGCGTAGAACCAAGAACCGAAAACCAAGAACCTGCAACCTGCAACTTTCAACATTCAAACCTGTAACAGCAAACCTCCGTGCCTCTGTGCCTCTAACACGAAAATAGAACCGAGAACTAAGAACCAAGAACCGCGTCCTGAGTAGCGCGCAGCGCGTATCGAAGGGCGAGAACCAAGAACCTATAGCACAAAGCTTCGCGCTCTTTGCGCTCTTTGCGGTTCATTTCCCCGGTCGTCTTTCGTCGGTTGTCGGTCGTCGCCCTTCGATACGCGGCTAACGCCGCGGGGTACCCTTTGGGTCCAGGACGCAAGCTTTCGTCGGTCGTCGGCCGTCGCCCAACCTGCAACCTTCAAACCTGCAACCTCAGGTGGTCAGCCACACGCCCACCAGCGTCAGCGCGCCGCCCGCAAGCTGCCAGCCCAGCAGCGGCTCGCCCAGAAACAGCACCGCCACCGCCACGCCAACAATCGGCACGAGGTTGATGAACGTCGCGGCCTGGCTGGCGTCGAGATGCGTCAGCGAGCGGTTGTACAGGAGGTTGGCCGTGGCCGACGAGATCAGGCCCAGGTAGGCGATGCTCAGCCAGCCCGCCGCCGAGATCGCTGGCGGCAAGGCCCCGCCCGACTCAATCAGCGCCAGCGGCACCAGGCCGAGCGCGCCAATCGCGGTGCTGTAGGCCGTCACCGTGAGCTGGTCGACGGCGGCGACGCGTTTGGCAAGAATCGTAT
>LJCR01001976.1 GCA_001399705.1 Kouleothrix aurantiaca | reverse complement strand
CCGCCGCAGCGTATCGCGGCCCATTGGCGCGCAGCAATCGTGCCCGCGCCCAGCACCACACAAAGGAGCATTCTCATGGCACCCACGAAGCAGACGAAGCAGATCGGCAAGAACATCAGCGCCACGCTGGAAGGCACCACGCTCACGCTGGTGATCGACATCTCCAAAGATTACGGCCTCAGCTCCAGCGGCAAAAGCCGAATCATTGCCAGCAGCGAAGGCAACCAGGCCGCGCCGGGCGACGCCGAGATCAAGATCGGCCTCAACATCTACAGGAGGGCATAGCGCCCGCAACGCACAAAGCGGCGCGCCAGTGTTCGTACCACTGGCGCGCCATTGACACAACGAGAGGCACCCGTATGTCACCACCCATTCT
The DNA here is from genome assembly GCA_001399705.1 of Kouleothrix aurantiaca. Taxonomy (GTDB): domain Bacteria; phylum Chloroflexota; class Chloroflexia; order Chloroflexales; family Roseiflexaceae; genus Kouleothrix; species Kouleothrix aurantiaca. The sequence goes on along the minus strand of LJCR01001976.1, from coordinate 977 downwards.
ACCATCTGGGCGGCAGGTTCAGCGCGACCCCGAAACCGGCGATTTCGCCGCCTACTACGACGGCGAGCTGCTCGGCTACCGCGCCCGCCGCGACGACGCCGAGCAGTTGGCGGCCGACCACGAACGCGAGATCATGCGCCGCCGCCCAGCGCCCCGCCAGGAGGCAGCATGATCATTTGCATCAGATGCACCCAGCCGCGCCAGCCGCAGGAACTGTGCAAAGGACGCCGCCACTGTCAGGCCTGCCAAGCCCGAGCAGCCAGAATCAGCTACTACCGCCACCGTTGGCGGCAGCTGGACAAGAACGCGCGCCGCCGCGCCGCCGAGTATGGATGCGACGTACAGCCCGTTGACTACGGCGCGATCTTCGCCGCCGACATTGCCCACCCTTGCGGCATGTGCGGCCAGCACCTAAACCCCGCCACCGACGAGATCGAATTTGATCACATCCAGCCACTAGCAGAAGGAGGCGCGCACGCACCGCACAACATCAGGTTGGTACACCGCACATGCAACCGCGAAGCCAGCATGCGCCGCTTTGTACTCGCCAAGGTATTGAATCGCCGAGTCGCTTAATTGAATTGGGCAACCCACAAGAGCGCCAGGCTAAACGCTTGGCGCTACCCCTGAAAGGAAATCACATGCTACCCACACGCACCCCCGCCGAACGCGACGAAGAATACAAGCAACTCCAGGCCAGAGCGCAGAAGATCGGCCCGACCCGCAACGCCTACGAGCAGCTACTCGCCGAGCAGATCAGCGCCGCGCTTGACCAGCACGACACCGCGAACGACGCCGACGACGACGCCGGATGCAAAGCCGCAGCCGCCCGCGCCGACGCCAGCATGATCGCGCTGGCCACCTACCGCAGCACCTACAACCCGATCCAGGCGATGAGCCGCCAGTTTTCAGCGTTCGGCCAGCCGCGCAACCTCGCCGAGCAGTTGATCTACGCCGACATTTGCAAAGACCTGTTC
>LJCR01001977.1 GCA_001399705.1 Kouleothrix aurantiaca | reverse complement strand
CTTGCAGACCGGGCGGGCGGCGTTTAGCCTGTTTGGCTTTCTGGCGCTGTTCATGGGCGGCTTCATTATCTTCAACACCTTTCGCACGATTATTGCCGAGCGCCGCCACGACATTGGCATGCTGCGGGCAATTGGCGCGAGCCGCCGCACCCTCATTGGGCTGATTCTGGCCGAGGGCGTGCTGCAGGGCGTGCTGGGCACGCTGATCGGCATGGCGCTGGGCTACGGCATGGGCGCGGGCATCCTCTACCTGATGCGCTCGCTCTACCGCGATTTCCTGCACCTGACGATTGGCGACCCGGTGCTGGAGCCGGGCTTGTTCGTTCGGACCATCCTGCTGGGCGTGGGCGTGACGCTGCTGGCCGGCTTGCTGCCCGCGCTGAGCGCCAGCCGGGTGTCGCCGCTGGAGGCGCTGCGCCCGGCCGCGCCCGAGCAGGCCAGCCAGCGCATCACGCGCAGCACGATTGCGGGCGTGGCGCTGCTGGTGCTGGCGCTGCTGGGCCTGCTGGTGGCTGGCTGGCGGCGCGACTGGCGCATGGCGCTGCCGGCGCTGTGGGCCGCGCTGCTGGTGCTGATCGTCATCCCGTACGTGGTGGGCCTGCCCGGCGCAGGCGTGATCGACACGGTGACGGGCCTGGGCACGCTGTTCATCCCGGCGGCGCTGCTGGCAGGTTATGCGCTTGGCTCGGCGCAGGAGGCGCTGGGAACGGCGGCGGCGCGTTTCCGACTCCATGCGGCGCTGCCTGCGGCTGTGGCGGGCGTGGCGCTGCTGGCGACGATTGCTGTGACCACTGGGCCGCAGGCGGCGATTGTGTCGGGCGAAACGGCGCTGGTAAGCGATGCCGACCTGGCGGCGATCGAGTGGATCAAGGCGAACACGCCGCCCGACGCGCGCTTTCTGGTAAATAGCTTCCCGGCCTATGGCGGCACGCTCGCTGCCGGCTCGGATGCCGGCTGGTGGCTGCCGCTGCTGGCCGGGCGCTGGGCCAGCCTGCCGCCGCTGACCTATGGCAGCGAGCAGGGCGAGATCGTGAACTACCAGAAGCACCTGAACGATTTCATCGTGGCGCTGCGCGGCCGCCCGCTGAGCGACCCCAGCCCGGTGCTGGTCGACCTGACCAAACGCTCGGCATGGCGGGCCGGGCGCAGCGCCGGCACAAGCTATGTGTATAATGGCGCGCATCCCTACCCGGGCCCGCGCGCCGTCGACCGTTTTGACTCGGCGGTTTTGCGTGCGGACCCGCGCTTTACGCTGGTGTATGATCAGGGCGGGGTCGAGATCTTTCAAGTCAATTTGAGCACGCAATGAAATTTGTGGTTATCGGCCCAACCTTTCCATTTCGCGGCGGCATT
>LJCR01001975.1 GCA_001399705.1 Kouleothrix aurantiaca | reverse complement strand
CCGACCAGGATGGCCGCCCGCACGGCGAGCCGCTGCCGAGCGATATTCTTGACGCGGAATATTGCGCGATGCGCTACCGCTACCAGATCGGCGGCGAAAAATGGGGCTGCCAGCGCCTGGCGGCCACCCGCGACTTCCCGCACGAACGGCTGCCCAATGGCGAATACGCGGTGGAAGGGCATGTCTGGCGCGCGGTCGGCAAGCGCTACCGCACCCGCTACATCAACGAGATCTTGCACACCTTCTGGATTCATGAAGGCCAGCCGCAACAGCCGCGCCGCAAAAGGCAGCACATCCCAGCGCCCGCGCTTGCCCAGCGACACCACGCGCACGGCAGGGTCGCGCGCGAGCTCGGCGCGCAGCTCGCCGGCGGCGCGCTCACGGCCACGGATGCGGTGCGTGTCGAGCGCGACCTGCATGCATATGTGGTCGCCCAGGCCCAGCTGGATCTCGGGGGTGTGGACGCCCTGGCCGTCGATTGGGAGGGCGCGGAGGGGCGTGACCTGGTGGGGCATCTGCTGACGAGCGCCTACGCTCAGCTTGAGGCCGAGGTGGGCCGGTGAAAGGATGACGATGCCCTCGACATCGATAGTGATTCGCACAAGCAGGCGCCACCCCATTCCAGGTGGCGCTGCGGATGCTCTGGTGCTCGATCTGCTCCCGACCACTGCCGCATCGACGATCAGCGCCAACCTGGAGCAGCTAGTCGAGCGGGCCGGTGCGCTGCCGGCCGTGGCGCGCGAACTGTTGCTGCTGGCGTCCGCCGTCTACGTCGGGGACAAGGTGACGCCGCGCGACGACGCCCCGGATCGCTGGACCCGGTCGTTTACCGTACATGCGCCAGCATCCGATCCAGCAGTCTGGGAGACGGCGACCTCCGATCTCCGCGAGGCGCTCCAGTTTCTGACCGGCGACCACTGGGACCTGCGCTGGCGCCAGGAGCCGACCACGATTCACCGCGTGCGGCCGCGGATGCGGTCGCGCTATGACGCGGTCTGCCTGTTCTCCGGCGGCCTGGATTCATTCGCCGGCGCGATCGACCTGCTGGAAGATCCGGCTCGACCGCGCGTGCTGCTGATCGGACACTACGACAGCGCCCACACCCCTGGACCCCAACAGCGGCTCGCAGAGGCGCTACGCGCGGCCTACGGCGATGCGCGGCTGCGACTGCTCCAGATCCGGGTGCGCCCAGCCCCTCGGTCACAGGCGCAGGCGGCGCCGCTTCCCGCTGGCCGTGAGCCGTCGACCCGCAGCCGCTCGCTGCTGTTCATCGCGCTCGGCATCGCGGCCGCCGCGGCGATCGGACCAGGCGTACCGCTCTACGTCCCCGAGAACGGGTTTATCGCGCTGAAC
>LJCR01001974.1 GCA_001399705.1 Kouleothrix aurantiaca | reverse complement strand
CGGCATGGGTCTGCTGCCCTACGACAGCGGCAACTACGAGCCGGCGCTCGACCGCGCGCTGCAGATGGTTGGCTATGCCGACTTCCGCAACGAGCAGGCCGAGGCGCGCAAGAACGGCAAGTACCTGGGCCTGGGCATCAGCTCCTACGTCGAGATCTGCGGCGTTGCGCCAAGCGCCTGGATCGGCCTCCCCGGCGAAGGCTGGGGCGCCGGCCTGTGGGAAAGCGCGAACATCCGCGTGCACCTGACCGGCCAGGTCGTCGTTACCACCGGCGCGCTGCCGCACGGCCAGGGCGTCGAAACCACCTTCGCGCAGATTGTGGCCGACGAGCTGGGCGTGCCCTACGAGAGCGTGCTGATCGAGCACTCCGACACCGCCGGCACGCCTTTCGGCTACGGCACCTACGGCAGCCGCTCGCTGACGGTGGGTGGCACGGCGATGTACAAGAGCGTGGCCAAGATCAAGGAAAAAGCTAAGAAGATTGCCGCGCACATGCTCGAAGCCAACCCGGCCGATATCGAGTACGCCGACGGCAAGGCCTTTGTGAAGGGCTCGCCCGACCAGGCCAAGACGCTGGGCGAAATTGCGCTGCAAGCCTCGGTGGCCTATAGCCTGCCCGAAGGCACCGAGCCCTTCCTGGACGAAACGACCTACTACGATCCGCCGAACTGCACCTTCCCCTTCGGCACGCACATCGCGATTGTCGAGGTCGATGGCGCGACGGGCATGGTCGAAATCAAGCGCTATGTCGGCGTCGACGATGTCGGCAACCCGATCAACCCGCTGATCATCGACGGCCAGCTCCACGGCGGTATCGCCCAGGGCATCGCGCAGGCGCTGTATGAAAATGGCGTGTACGACGAAAACGGCCAGCTCGTCAGCGGCACGCTGATGGACTACGCCGTGCCGAACGCAGTGATGCTGCCGAACTACGAGCTGGATCGCACCGTGACGCCCAGCCCCGTCAACCCGATGGGCGTGAAGGGCGCGGGCGAGGCTGGCACCATCGGCAGCGCGCAGGCGATTATGAACGCGGTGATCGACGCGCTGCAACCCTTCGGCGTGAAGCACATGCAGATGCCGGCGACGGCGGAGCGCGTGTGGCGGGCGATGAATAGTAAAGGCTAAGTTTTGAGTTTTGACTTTGGGTTGGCTTCTGGCGCAACTCAAAACTCAGCACTCAAAACTCAAAACTTTCGAGGAGAATAGCATGATCCCGAGCGAGTTCCAATATTTCTCGCCCACGACGGTCGACGAAGCAGTGAGCTTGCTACAAGAGCATGGCGAAGACGCCAAGCTGATTGCGGGCGGCCACTCGCTGCTGCCGGCCATGAAGCTGCGCCTGACTGCGCCC
>LJCR01001972.1 GCA_001399705.1 Kouleothrix aurantiaca | reverse complement strand
ACCTGCAACCGCGCAAGGGTTTAGGGTCTGGGGTTTTGGGATTGAGCCTGCCAATCTTCAAACCTGCAACTTGTAACCGCGCAAGGGTTTAGGGTCTGGGGTTTTGGGATTGAGCCTGCCAATCTTCAAACCTGCAACTTGTAACCTGCAACCCTGCAACCATCCCAAACCTCCGTGCCTCCGTGGTGAATTTTCGGCCGTCGGTCGTCAGCCGTCGGTCGTCATCCTAACAATTGCAGCTCGCGCCGCAAGCCGGGGAACGCGCCGCCGGCCTCTTCCTTCACCGCGCTGTCGAACAGCGCCGACAGTTGGGCGTACTCGTCGTCGCTGAGTTTGAACGAGCACGCGTCGATCTGCGGCTGGAGCTGGTCGAGGCGGCTGACCCCGCCAATCACCGAGGTGACGCCAGGCGAGTGGAGCAGCCACGCCAGCGCGACATGGGCCGGGTGCACGCCGTGGCTGGCCGCAAAATCGTTGAAGCCGGCCAGCGCCGCGCCATAGCGCTCCAGCCACGCGGGAATGCGCGCATCCGACTCGCCACGCGAATCGGTGGTGAGCGCCGCGCCGGGCTGGTATTTACCCGCCAGAATGCCAATCAGCAGCGGGCGGTAGATCGTGATCGCAATGGTTTCGGCCAGCGCCTGCGGCAGAATCTCGACCTCGATGCCGCGCTCGATCAGGTTGTAGGGCAGCTGGTTCGAAACGAGCTTGGCCCAGCCGTTGCGCTCAGCAATCGCATTCGAGTGCGCGAACAGCCAGGCCGGGTAGTTGCAGCAGCCCACAAAGCGCGTTTTGCCGGCCTGCACCACCTCGTTCAGCGCGCGCATCATCGCCTCGGGCTGCATGCCCTGGCGCGGCCAGTGAATCAGGTAGAGATCGACGTGATCCATACGCAAGCGCGCCAGGCTTTCGTCGATGCTGGATGTGATGCTGGCGGCGTCGACGCCCTTGTGGACTTTGGTAGCAACAAATATTTTGTCGCGGCGGCCCTGGCTGATTTCGCCCAGGATCGTCTCGGGCAGGCCGTCGCAGTACATCGCCGCCGTGTCGATGAAATTCACGCCCTGCTCGATTGCGTGCCCCAGAATGCGGTCGGCCTCGGCCTTGTCGGTGCGGCCGCCAAACATCATCGTGCCCAGGCACAGCCGCGAAAGCTGCGCGCCGGTCGTGCCAAACGAAACGTACTCCATCAATGGCTCCGTTCTATAGGCGAATACAAATTCGCCTATATCGTCGTTCAGGCAAATGCGGTTCGCCTGCATTGTCGGTGCCGGTGGGCGAACACAAGGTTCGCCCCTACACGGCTTGTCCGGTCACACAGGCGTTGCGGCCTCGGCGGCGGGCTGGCCCAGCAG
>LJCR01001973.1 GCA_001399705.1 Kouleothrix aurantiaca | reverse complement strand
GACCTGAGCGCTCCTGAGGCGCCCGTCGCCGACGCGTCGGAAGAAGTTTTCGAAGAGCTGCTTGAGCGCGTCGAGGCCGAGGCTGAAGGGATCGAGGCGATTACCGCCTACGACCCGGCTGGTGAAGAACTGCTGCCGCCCGAGGTGGCCGAACCCGAGCCTGCCGAGCAGCCAGCAGCAGCAGAAGCCGCGCCGGCCAGCGAAACCGCACAGGCCAGCGAAACCGCACAGGCCAGCGAAACGACTGCTTCCGAAGACGAAGCCGCCGCTTCCAGCCAGCCCTTCACCGATGAAGAGTGGCAGACCCTGCGCCAGACAGTCGGCGCTTTTGACCGGCCGGTGCCGTTTGCGCAGATTCACGACGCGCTGCGCAGCATGCGCAATAGCGCTGGCATCACCCGCACCAACGAGGAGCTGCGCTCGCTGATCAAGCAGGCGATCAATACCGGCGTGCTGGAGCGGCTGGGCAAGGGTAACCGCGCAAGCTACCGGCTGGCCCAACCCGCCGATCTGCCTGCACTGGTGCTGCCCGACCTGAGCGTGATGCTGGCCGAAGAAGCAATTGCCGAGGCCGAAGCCCAGGCAATGGAGGCGGTTGCCGAGGCCGAGCCAGTCGCGGTGAAGCCGAAGCGCCAGCGCCGCAAGGCCGCAGCCCCGGCTGCTGAGCCTGCCCCGGCGGTTGCCGAGGTGGCCGAAGCGCCCGCCAAAAAGCCAGCGCGCCGCTCGCGCAAGGCCGCTGCTGCTGAGCAGCCCGCCGCAGAAGCTCCGGTGGTGGAAGCCGCCCCGGCCGAAGCAGCGCCCGCCGCCCCGAAGCGCAGCCGCCGCAAGAAAGCTGCCGCCCCGACCGAAGAATAAGCAGCCGGTTGTGCGCGCTGGAAGAGCCAAATGAATCGTTGGCCCCTCCAGCGCGCACGCTATGTCTACGCCATGACCATCATTAAAATCTGCGGCATGCGCACCGCCGAGCACGCGCTCGTTGCAGCTGATGCCGGGGCCAACATGCTTGGCTTCATCCTTGCTCCTTCGCGCCGCCAGATCACACCGGCCGAGGCGCGTGCGATTGGGCAGGCGGTGCACGCGGCACACGGCAGTAACGCGCCCCAGTTGGTGGGCGTGGTTGTAAACGAAACCGCTGCACGCATTCGCGCTATCGCAGCCGAGTGCGGACTGGACGCAGTGCAGCTCAGCGGCGACGAGCCGCCCGCGCTGGCCGACGAGCTGGCCGACATGACGCTGATCAAGGCCATCCGCTTTGATGGGAGCGCGGCCGAGCAGGGCTGGCTGGCTGGCACCTGGCCGCATGTACGCCTGATGGTCGACGCGCACCTGCCCGGCACATACGGCGGCGCGGGTAT
>LJCR01001970.1 GCA_001399705.1 Kouleothrix aurantiaca | reverse complement strand
GCTGCTGGCGCGCAAGCCCTTTGTGCGCGGCGCGCTTGCCGAGCCGAACAACGAGCAGGTCGTGATCGACTACGACCCGGCGGCGACCGATGTGGAAACGCTGGTCAGGCTGTTCCCCCACAGCTTTGGCATCACGCTGCTGAGCGACGTAGCGCTGCGCGCGTAAGGCCGATCCTGCTGGCCGCGGGCTAGACGCCAACCTCATGCGCAGTGCCGGGTTCGTTCTCGGCTACTTCCATCGCTGATTGCAGGCCTTGCAAAAAGCGCGTGAGCAGCTGTTCGAACTGCTCGGCCTGGCGCTCGGAGAACGTCGACAGAACGCGCTCCATGTTATTCTGGCGCGCAAATGTTACCTCTTCCACGCGAGCGCGGCCAGTTTCCGTCAGCGCCACCTCAATCACGCGGCGGTCGTTGGAACTGCGCACGCGCTCGACCAGGCCGTCGGCAATCAAGCGATCGACAATGCCGGTGAGCGTGCCGCCCGACTGCATCGTTGCGTCGGCCAGATCGCCCATGCGGCAGCGCCCACTATCATGAATAGCGAGGAGCGTCACCATTTGCGGCAGCGTCAGGCCGATTTCAGGTCGGGTCAGCGTTTGCATGGCATGTTTTTGCCCATTCCAGGTCAGCTCGCGGAACAAGCGATCAATCGCCTCAATATGAACTGATGGAACTACATGCTGAGTCATATGGCTTCCAAACCTTCCTTTATTACTCGGTATGTCCTACCCTACGAATATATACCCCGGTAATAAATACATGTGCCGATCACACCATTGTTCCGAGACAGATGGAGAAAAATCGGGGAAAGTAGCCCCCGACCATACCTAACGGCATAGCGTGAACAGTGAAAGTGTTTACGCTGTTTGACGCATACGCCGCCCGGTAGTTGACATGTATGCTAGAATACGCGCAAACACCGCTCAAGAATGTCAGCAAAAGCGGTGCCTCGGTTTCGCAACTGCAACGTCCGAGAGTAGCGCGCTATGAATTGTTCCGAGGCTCGCCGCCTCCTGGATCGCGGTGTGACACCCGGCTCGGCCCCTGCCGAGCGTGCTTCACTTGGCTTTCACCTCGCGGGCTGTGCTGAGTGCCGCACATATAGGCAGGCATCTGAGCAAGATCTGCTCCACGCTTTGCTGGCGCAAAGTGCCGCTGCACCGCCCAGCGCCCCGCCCCGCCCTGCACAGGCCGCGCCGCCGCCACCGGCAGCAGCGCCGCTGCCAAAGCCGGCCCGCCGCACACAGGCGGCCAAAGCGGTCTGGTATGTTGGGCTGGGCGCACTGCTGGCTATTCCGCTTGTGGCGATCGGCATTATTGGCTGGGCTCCGCTGTCGGCCCTTACGCTCCACCGGA
>LJCR01001971.1 GCA_001399705.1 Kouleothrix aurantiaca | reverse complement strand
GCAGCAGGCGCATGCTGGCGCTGGCGGCCTCGGCTGGCTCGCGCGCGGTCGAAAGCAGCATGTTATAGTCGTGCCGGTTGGCTTCGTCTTCAATGCCGCGAATACACTCGAGCAAGTGCGGGTCGGCAAAAAGCTGGTCGGAGGTATAGGGAATAAGCAGACCAAAGATGAACGAGCGGCGCTTGCTCAGGCCGCGCGCGCGCTGGCTCGGCACAAAGCCGGTTTCGGCAATAACGCGCTCGATCAGGGCACGCTTTTCGGCGCTGACGTAGGGGCGGTTGTTCAGCACTTTCGACACAGTTGCCGGCGAAACCCCGGCCAGCCGCGCCACTTCATCGATCGTCGTCATCGTCGAATCTCCCGCCTCTCGAGGCGTTGGCGCGCCGCTTCAGTGCGCCCGGGCGTAAAGTGTTTCTTACGTCGTTGTGCAGGCGTGTCGTATCGGCCAGCGCGCCTGCAGCGGAGCGCCAGCTTACTTCCCAGGCCGTCAGAAAGGCAAGAATACAATGTTCTTGCGCGAGTATTCCACGGGCCTGGTGCGTTGTCGTTGTGAGTAGTAAAGCGGTTTCCGATAGCATACACGATGGCGAAAGATTTGTCAATCCCATGTTTCGCTTGCCGCCGCTACCCTGGCATGGTAGGATACGCGCTCAGAATGAGAAGGGCTGCGCGAATCGCTGCGCGCCACAAGGAGGATTTTATGACGCGCCTCGGCTCGGGCGGTCGCATCGAGGTGATTTGCGGCTGCATGTATAGTGGCAAAACCGAAGAGCTGATCCGCCGGCTCAATCATGTCCAGATCGCGCGCCAGCGCCTGCAGGCCTTTACGCCCAGGCGCGATACGCGCTACGCGGTTGGCAACCTGGTCAGCCACAACGGCGTGCGCATCGAAGCACAGCCAATCGACTCGATCACCGAGATCCGCGACTACCTGCGCGACGACGTTCAGGTGGTTGCGCTCGACGAATTGCACTTTCTCGACGACAGTGCCGACACGATTGTGGAAACCTGCCAGGCGCTGGCCGATCGCGGGCTGCGCGTCATTATCGCCGGCCTCGATCAGGATTATCGCGCCGCGCCGTTCCCGGCCATGTCGCGCCTGCTGGCAGTGGCCGAGCAAGCCGACAAGCTGTTTGCCATCTGCGTGCGCTGTGGCGCCTATGCCACCCGCTCGCAGCGCATGATCGACGGCAAGCCCGCGCCCTTCGACGCGCCAACAATTGTGGTTGGCGGCCTGGAGCTGTACGAGGCGCGCTGCCGCGCGTGCTTCGAAGCCGGCTAGCAGAAAGCGAGGATGTGGTGCTGGCGGAAGATTTCATTGCAGCAAAACGGCCGAACTGGGAGCGCCTGAGCGCC
>LJCR01000197.1 GCA_001399705.1 Kouleothrix aurantiaca | reverse complement strand
ACCGCCGCGTCGAGCGCGACGCAGCCTACTACGAGCAGCCAGCGGTGACTATGGAGCGGCTGCTGAGGTTGGATGAGGTGATGGTCGATGATGTTAAAGAGTTGAGGGAGTTGCTGGGATGAGCTTTCCTGAAGTACAAATCGGTGAACTAGCCAGCCCGGAGAGCGGAGCATTCAAGATTGGGCCATTCGGTAGCTCTCTGAAAAAGGAAGAACTTGTAAAGTCAGGCATACCAGTCGTGGGCATAGAAAATGTGCTTGGGCGTAATTTCTCACCTCCATTTAGGAGATTCATAACCGATAAGAAATACAACGATCTAGCACAATATTCCGTGAAAGCCGGTGATGTGCTTGTCACTACCATGGGAACGATAGGGCGCGCAGCAGTAGCTCCGGCCAATATCGGCACAATGATTATCGACTCCCATCTCTTTCGCATGCGCCTGAACCGAGAAAAGGTTTACCCAGAATATCTTTGCTACGGCCTCAACGGCTACTATGGATTGCTACAACAACTAGAGCAGATGTCGCGTGGAGCCATTATGGATGGTCTCAACACGACAATCCTCAAGGAGTGCACTATCCCCCTCCCGCCGCTTCCCGAGCAGCGCCGCATCGCCGCCATCCTCGCCCGCGCCGAACGGCTGCGTAGGCTGCGCCGCACCGCGCTGCACCTCAGCGAGAACTACCTGCAATCCGTGTTCGTGCAGATGTTCGGCGACCCGGTCACCAACCCGATGGGGTGGGATGCGGAAGAGCTTGGTATGAAAATCTCATTTCTAACAAGTGGCTCACGAGGATGGGCCAAATATTATGCGGAACAAGGTGATGTTTTTCTGCGTATCCAGAACATTGGGCAAGGCAATCTTTTACTCGACGATCTGGCTCATGTTAATGCACCCGCTACCGCAGAAGGACGTAGGACACGTGTTCAACCTGGTGATCTTCTCCTCTCAATTACGGCTGATTTAGGTCGAACCGCAGTTATTCCTCATGGCTTTCCGACAGCTTATATTAATCAGCACTTAGCTTTGCTGCGCCTGAAAGATATAGAACCTATTTTCGTATCTGGATACGTTGCCTCGCCAGGTGGTCAATTACAAATAGATCGGCTTGATCGAGAGGGAGTGAAGTCAGGTCTAAATTTTGACGACATACGCGGATTTCGCATCTTTGTTCCCCCTCTGCCACTCCAGCAGCGCTTCGCCGCCGTCGCCGCGCGCTACGAGCGGCTGCGCACCCAGCAGCGCGAGGCTCTCCGCCAGGCGGAGCACCTCTTCGACACATTGCTCCACCGTGCCTTTCGCGGCGAGCTGGGGCCTGCCGATGCGCGCGCCGTCACAGCCGAGCTTGCCAGCGCCCCAGCCGCCGCGCCGGCTGAGGTGAGCGCCGATCTCGTGCAAATGGGCTTGGGGTTGGAGTAAACACCGACCTGGCCGGCCTGCGTGTCGGCCCAATGCAATCTGCGTGTCGGCCCAATGCAGCCTTACGTGTCGGCTTAGCATAATCCACTCATATGGCAAAAAGTTAGGGATGCGATGAACGCCGAAGAAAGCCGCCATATTCGCAGACTGATCGACGAATACACCAAGCGGCTACGTGTGCTCGAAATTCAAGTCGCAAAATTTGGCGAGCATTGTCCAGCCTATGTTCTTGTCGAAGTTGATAGCATTAGCCAACGCATTACGCAGCTCTCCAATCAATTAGAACAAGGTACACTTTCCTCGTTTCCGCAAACCAAAAATGCCCTATCCCAAATTAACAACGATCTACGCCTCGCCGATGAAACACTGCGCCCGCTCCAAATTGGCGAAAAACGCGTCTATAAGTTTCTCGGTATTCCCATCTGGACCGTGATCATCTACCAGGCTCTGCAATTTCTACCCATCCTGCTTGGCGGAAGCATCATTGCCCTCCTTATTGGCGTGGCATTAAATACTGCCGTTCGACCCAAGCCCGTGCAGGATGAGCCAGTGGCACCATTCAAACAATCCCCATCTGCTACTTTGCTTTCAACATCCCTTCCCACAGCTTCTATCCTCATAACTCCCACAATTGGCATTGCCACGACAGTCAAAACTGTTAGTTTAATAAGTATTGAAAAGAACTTATCAAGCGCAGTGTGGTCACCCAATAGCAAACAGATTGTCACAACATCCGCTGACGCCATAGACCCCACAATATGGGTTCCACGAACTGGCAACCTGCTCACGTCTCTCTGGGGCCATACAGGTGCTGTCAATCGGGCGGCATGGTCGCCGGACGGCAAACATATTGTCACTGCGTCTGATGACACGACTGCCAGGGTGTGGGCGGCCGATGGCACGTTCCAATTCACACTTCAGGGTCATACCGATCGTGTGAATTGGGCGTCATGGTCGCCGGATGGCAAACATATTGTTACCGCGTCGGATGACACGACTGCCAGGGTGTGGGCGGCCGATGGCACGCTACTGGCTACGCTCCAGGGCCATACCGCTCGTGTGAATCAGGTGGCGTGGTCGCCTGATGGCCAGCAGATTGTCAGCACCTCAGATGATGGAACGGCCAAGGTCTGGGCGGCCGACGGCACGCTACTGGCTACGCTCCAGGGCCATACCGCTCGTGTAACCCAGGCGGCATGGTCGCCCGATGGCAGCCACCTCATTCCCACCGCCTCAGATGATGGCACAGCCAGAGTATGGGATGCAGCAAGTGGTAAAGCGGTTCAAATCCTCGAAGGCCACACGGGCGCTGTAACTCAGGCGGCATGGTCACCTGATGGCACACGCATCCTTACGTCGGACGACAAAACGGCTAGGATATGGGACGCAGCAAGTGGTAAAGCGGTTCAAGTCCTCGAGGGCCACACGGGCGCTGTAACTCAGGCGGCATGGTCGCCTGATGGCACACGCTTCCTTACGTCGGACGACAACACGACCAAAGTGTGGGGGGGCGATGGCACGCTCCAAGCCAAGCTTAATGTCTACGCGCGCGCGACTCAGACGGCATGGTCGCCCGATGGCACACACATCCTCATTGCATCACCGAATGGCATTGTAGTAGTTTGGGAAGTCCCAATATAGTCGCGTATCCAATTCGCGCCTGCATCGCCTCCAGCCCCGGCGAACCGGAGCCTACTCTGAGTGTGTCGAAGGTTGCCCGCACCCTCACGTCCGGGCCGACCTACGTGTCGGCCCTTTATGATCTACGTGTCGGCCCTTACCGCTTCCACACCCCCACATTCCCGCCCACCGCCGGCGTCACGTTCGCTGCGTGCTTCGCCAGCGCCAGCGCCATCACCGTATCGTCATGGCCATTGCCTGCCGCCGCATATCGCCACAGTCCGCTCGGCAGCCGCGTCTGCTCAAACGAGAGTAATTCCCCAATCTGCACCGCGTCGTTGAGTATCCGAAAGCACCCTTGCTCCATCCCCAGCGCCAGGTCGTCGATAATCTCCTTCTTCGTGGCGTTCGTCGTCACAAACGGCTGCACCGGGTAGCGCCCGCGTAGCTGCTCGACCAGCGGCCCGCCCATGTTGTTCGCCTCGGCCACAATCAGCCGCGGCTTGAACGTACGATACAACGCGTCGAGGCGGCCGAGCTGCAATTCGTAATCCACCTGGTTGAACCGATCCAGCGCTACCTGCTCCTGTGTGTCCACATCCACCACGCTGATCACCGTGTAGTCGCCGCTCCTGCCCCAGTCGACACCGAACACATACGAATGCCCCGCGACCGGCGCGGCCTGCCCCTCCGCAATCGCTGCAGCCATGACCTTGCGAAACAGCCCGGCGTTGTCGTCGACAAACTGCGCCAAAAATTCCTGAATAAACACAATCTCCGGCACCGAGGCCCGCATGCTCTCGATCTCGTCAGGGTCGATATGCGGGTTTGTGACCGTCGGCATCTGAAACGCCGCCCAATCGCCCTGTGCGCTATCCAGCCCCAGCTGGAACAGGCTCCAAAACCCATTCCTGCCCTTCGGCGTGCTCAGAAAAAACGCATCGCCCTTGTAGTCCGCGAGCGTGGCCCTGATCACCAGGTTCCAATGGTCCAGCAGCGCGCCGTCCATCGCCGCCTCGTCGATGATGAACCGCCGATACTTCCGCCCACGGATTGAATCCGCGCTCGCCAACGACCAGAAATCCACTACCGCGCCAGTGATCAGCGTGATGCGCTTGTTCTGCTTGTCGACCCCATTCTTGGCAATGACAGGAGCCGCGAGCTGGAGGAAATCGCGCCACACCTCCAGCAGCATCTTGTACGTCGGCGAGGCCCACGCCACCGGCAGCCCCTCCAAGGCCGCTTCGAGCAGCAGGTTGGTGCCAATAATCGTTTTCCCGAAGCGCCGCCCGCAGCTCACCACATTGAAGCGGCGCATCCCCTGATAAATCTTTGTTTGCCCATCGTGCGGGCGTCGTAATTTCAGCGAAATCTGAGGCATAAAAACGCGCGTTCCTTGTATCGGCGTATTGCATACGCCAACGGATCGCGCGTTCCGCTGCTGATCTTCTTTTTTGTCGTCGGCCTGCCCTGAGCGTGTCGAAGGGTCAGTCGTTTGTGGTCAGTCGTCGGTCGTCGGTCGTCTATTCGTACTCCACCGTCACCACAACCTCGTTCTTCTCTTCCACCACGTCCTTCACTTTCCCATACTTCCGCTCATACAGCGCCTTAAACGCGCCCACATCGCCACCCGCCGCCGCCTCGATCATCCCCGCGATCACGCGGCGCTCGGCGCGCTCATCGAACAGCTCCAGCAGCACCGAGCGCTGTGCAGCCTCAACTACGCGCGGCGCGCGCCCTGCTGGGTTTCCACTTTTGCCCTTCTCAAAGCGTCCCACGTGAAATCTCTCCTGCTATCAGGCCAGCAGAGCCTGCCGCTTCCTGGCGCAGTACGGGCGCATTGCATGCGCCCTGCATTGCATGCGCCCTATTTCAATGCTCCCATCACCCGCAGCGCCGCTACTGTGACCACGCCGGCCAGCGCTCCGCAGATCGCCGCCACAACGAAAAACGCTGTTACCAGGCCATTACCAGACATGCTCATTACCTCGCTACAATCGGATAAGAACAACGACAAACACCACGAACGACCACACCATCGAACCCACGCCAAGCGCCAACACGGCAACCAGCAGCCAATCCACGCGCCGCAGTAACTTCGATACATCCGTAATCAGCTCCAGCTGCCGCGTTTCGATCCGCTCGACATCGCCGCGCAGCCCAATCATTTCAACTGCCATCTCGTAACCCCAAATAAAAAGCGGCCACCCCCGAAGGAGTAGCCGCGCGACCTCGCTGCTGGCCCCAAACCGAAAATTTCTGAACTACCGTCTACTTCCTACCGCCCACTGCCCACTGCCTACTACCTACTGCCGTCCGCCCCGCGCCCCCCCCCCGCTCCAGCGCCC
>LJCR01001969.1 GCA_001399705.1 Kouleothrix aurantiaca | reverse complement strand
GAATTTCCACAAACGCAATTGTGGCGAGCGCCAGGTAGATGCCGCGCAGACGCAGCGCCGGCACACCCACCACCACGGCCAGCGCGCCCGAAGCCAGCGCGGCCAGCAGCATTTCAACCAGCAGCTGCCAGAGCGGGAACAGGCCAGCCGACGGCGCGAAATACTTGGTGGACATCACGGCCGCGATGTAGCCGCCCAGCGCGTAGAAGCCCGGGCTGGCCAGCGAAAGTTGCCCGGCCATAAGCGGCAGGTAGAGCGACAGCGCCAACGAGGCGGCCAGCACCATCGAGGTGAGCAGAAAGCCGTAGGTGTTGATAAATGCGGTCATGCGGCGGCTACACTTTCTGCACAAGCGCGCGGCCCAGCAAACCCTGCGGGCGGGCCAGCAGCATCAGAAACAGCAGCGCAAACGCCACGGCATCTTTGTAGGCAACATACTGCGCCGGCACAAAGGCCTCGGCCAGCCCGATCACAAAGCCGCCGACCACCGCGCCGGGGATGTCGCCCAGCCCGCCCAGCACGATCACCGCCAGCCCTTTCAGGCCAAAGGCGATGCCGAAGTAAGGGCCGGCGATGCTCACGCTCAGGCCCACCAGCGTGCCGGCGATGCCGCCCAGAAAGCCGCTCAGGAAGAAGGTCAGCACAATCAGCCGAGCGGTGTTGATGCCAAGCAGGCTGGCGGTCACGCCATCTTCGGCCACCGCGAGCAATGCCTTGCCGGTACGCGTGGCGTTGATCAATAGGGTCAGCCCGGCCACAATCACCATCGAGACGCCAAAAATGATGATCTGCACGGTGCGCACCGGGATGGGCCGGCCCGGCACGCCAAAGTTGATGGCTGCGGGCATGGCGCCAAAGGGGTTAGCGGGAAAGGTGTAGATTTCCGCGCCAAACAGGTACTGGATGATGTTCACCAGCGCAATTGCCACGCCCAGGCTCGAAACCAGAGTGAGCAGCGGGTCGGCGCCGCGCCGGCGCAGCGGGCGAAAGGCTACCCGCTCGATCAGCACGCTCGTCAGGCCGGCCAGCGCCGCGCCCAGCACCATCGCCAGCGCAAAGGGCATGCTGATCGGCAGGGCCGGCTGGCCGAACAGGCGGTTGAACAGCCCATACAGCACGCCATTCGTGTTGATTGCCGAGCCGGTGAGCAGGTAGGTGAAGTACGCGCCCAATGTGAACACCGCGCCATGCGCGAAGTTAATGATCCGCAGGATCGAAAAGACCAGCGTGTAGCCAAGGGCGAAGATCGCGTACACGCCGCCGATCGCCAGGCCATTCAGGATCTGCTGGAGCAGCAGGGTGGTATTCATGCAGGTTTGTGTCTGGCGCGGCCAGTCGCGCGCTCCGAATCCTTCGG
>LJCR01001968.1 GCA_001399705.1 Kouleothrix aurantiaca | reverse complement strand
CCGCCGCACCGGCACGCCCGCGCCGCTTCCAGAGCCGGCCCATGCGCCTGTATATCAACCACCCCGGCGAGTTCTATGAGCGCCCGGTGCTGAAAGGCAGCATCGAGGTCGAGATCAAGGGCATGCTGCTCTCGGATATCGAGATGCGCGTGTTCGACGGCGCGGGCGTGCGCGCGGACGAGAAACGCTGCACGCACGAGCAGATCACACGAATCGGCATGGAGATTGAGCTTGTGCTCGACGATGCCTTTGCCAACCGCGCATTCTTCCCCTACCAGCATCACGTCTTTCCCGAAATTATTCCCGACCACATGCGGCTGGCCGACATTCGCACCACATTGCGCGATTATGGTTTCCGCATCACCGCCGATCGTGCCATTCCCAGCAGCACAGAAACGCTCCACCATATCATCCAGGCCGAGCGCAACGACGGGCAGCAGACAATGAAGCTCCTTGTACTGGTCGATGGCGAGCACTACCAGGTCGAGCGGCAGAGTGAGCTGGCAGGCGGGCACGTATATACCAGCATCGTCGACAGCGGCGAGCTCAAAATCGACCTGCTGGGCGCGCTGCCCGGCGACAGCCGACAGCTTGTTCGGTGCATGAACGACATTCAGGCCGCGCTCTACGACCGTTTCGCACGATTGCGCGCCAAGCGCTAGGGAGGAAGCTGCTATGACCACACGCATCATTCCCCGCGCGGCGCAGGCGCGCTGCACCGAATGTGGTGCCCCCGGCGCGGCCAATGTGTGCCACCACTGCGGCGTGGCGCTCTGCGCTGCACACACCCACCGGCCCGGCGAGCTTGCGCGCCTGCTGCTTGGCCACGAGTTTGGCACGGCGCTGCTGCCCGAAAGCCTGCACGGCACCCAGCCCGCGCACTGCAAGGATTGTGCGCACCGCCTTGGCGCGCCCAACCCGCTGATCTTTCAGGCCGGCGCGGCGATTGCCGTCGTCGGCGCAGGGCTGGCGTTCTGGAACCGCTCGCTGGCCGCGCTCGCGCTGTGCACGCTAGGCCTGCTGGTTGTACTGATCACGACCATACTGACGATGCGCGCGCGAGGTTCGGCGCACAACCGGCCGCCGCTGCCGCTCTTCCCGCAGATCAGCGGCGTCAAAATCCGCGAAAACCTGGCCACCAGCGTCTCGGTGAACGCCAGCGGCGAATACCATATTGAGCCGCCGCAAACCACCGGCAGCATTCAGCTGTTTGGGCGGGTGCTGGGCAGCGAGCGCAAGCGGCTGGAAACCTACCGCAAGCAGTTTTTTGTGCCGCCCGGCCATGATGTCCCTTACCACGCGACGCTGGCGGCGCTGTGCGCGGGCGCGCTCGCTTCTGGCGGCGCATCGCCCTGCTTGTTG
>LJCR01001967.1 GCA_001399705.1 Kouleothrix aurantiaca | reverse complement strand
TCATTGGGTAGATGCGCTCGGACAGATCGCTGTAGGTGCTTGTGCTGCGGTCGGGCTGAATGCCCAGCACCGAGCGCACAAAGGTCTCGAACACTACGTCGAGCTGGCCCGGGTCGCGCATGTAGGCAGCGTAGAAGGTGCCCAGGTCGGCGGCCACATCCGCGCCGCTGGCGCGCAGCCGCAGCTCAAACCCTTCGCGGTCGAGCACCTCAATATCGTCGTAGATGCTCAGGCGCTGTTCCACATAATTGGCGAACTGCTCGCCGCTCATGGTGTGCGCGTGGCCGTTCCCGTTTCCGTTGGTCATGTCCCCGTTCCTTTGCCTGCGGCAGCAAGGTATGTTCGATCATTTTGTGTAGCATTTTCGCGCATAGCGCGAAAATGCTACACAAAGAAAAAGTAGTTGCCGCGAGTTTTGCTTTGCTATAACCTGCAACTTGCAAACTTGAAACCTGCAACTTGCAAGCCGCAACCCCTACTATACCACGGCGGTGCCCTGCCATGCCGCTTTCAGCTCGGCAATTGGCGCGCGCACGATTTCTTCGCCCGCCGTGCCGGTGATGACGAGCTCGGGCGTGGCGCTGGCGGTGCCAAGGCGCGCGCATGGCAGGCCGGCCAGTGCTTCCTCGAAGGGGGGCGCGTCGGCGGGGCGCACTTCCACCAGAAAGCGCGTGGCCGATTCGCTGAACAGGAGGGTTGTGTCGTCGTCGAGGCCGGCCGGGCGCGGCAGCGACGCCAGCTCAAGCTGCAATCCCAGCGCGCCGGCAAAGGCCATTTCCGCAGCGGCTACCGCCAGCCCGCCTTCGCTCAGATCGTGGCAGGCGCGCACCAGCCCGCCGGCAATCGCGCCGTGGAGCGCGGCCATAATGTTTGGCGCGCGGGCCAGATCGACCTTGGGAACCGAGCGCTGCTGCCCGTTGTAGTGGCTTCCGCCAAGCTCGTCGCGGGTTTCGCCCACGATGTAGACGAAATTGCCGGCTTCTTTCAGGTCCATCGTCGCGGAGCGGCGCACATCGGGCACGTGCGCGAGCGCGGTGATCAGCAGGGTGGGCGGGATGGGCGTGCGCTCGCCATGCGCGTCGCGATACTCGTTGTTGAGCGAGTCTTTGCCCGAAACGAATGGCGTGCCAAAGGCCAGCGCGGCGTCGTAGCAGCCGGCCGATGCGCGCACCAGTCCAGCCATGCGGTCGGGCTGGCGCGGGTCGCCCCAGCAGAAGTTGTCGAGGATCGCGGTGCGGCGCGGGTCGCCGCCAACCGCCACCACATTGCGCAGCGCCTCGTCCACACAGGCCAGCGCCATCCAGTACGGGTCGATCAGGCCATAGCGCGGGTTGATGCCGCTGCCGAGCGCCAGCCCTTCGAG
>LJCR01001966.1 GCA_001399705.1 Kouleothrix aurantiaca | reverse complement strand
GCCGCGATGCGGCGCGGTAGGCCGCGAAGTGGGGCGGCACCACAACAAGCTCGGGGCACAGGCGCACGGCCTGCGCCATCGGCATGGCCGAATGCACGCCGAAGCGCCGCGCCGCGTACGAAGCCGACGACACCACGCCGCGGCCTTCGGGCCGCCCGCCCACGGCAAAAGGCCGCCCGCGCAACGCCGGGTTGTGCTGCTCCTCAACCGCGCAGAAAAACGCGTCGAGGTCGAGGTGAAGAATCGTGCGTGGCTCGTTCATATCCTCTGTAGTCTAGCATGAAATTGCGCCGGGCAGCGCCATAGCAACGAGCGCAGCGCGTAGAGAACCATGCTTTTGCGCAAAGCTGCCGGCTCGGGTATACTGCGCCGGCGAAACCAGCTATCTTTTCGGAAAAAGTGCGTTATCCTGGATTTCCCTGCACCTAACTGCAGCGCCAGCACGATGAAAGAATGGGAATGCGGAAGAACATCGTTATTCTGATCGTCATCGTGCCGGTGTTTCTGTTTGCGCTGCTTGGCGCATTTGCGCGCATCATGCTGATGTTCGACCATAATGAGCATATGTATCTTGGTGCTGCGCTGCTTTCCAGGCAGGGAAATGCGCAGTACCGCGATTTTGCATATTTGCAGATGCCATATCTGCCATTGATCTATCGTGCTGTTTACACCATATTTCAAGTCCATTCTTCGTATCTTCTGGTTGGAAAGATCGCCAGCTTCATGTTTACAGCTCTTTCTGCGCTGGCGATATTTTTTATTGCATGGCGCACCCTGCGCGACCTTGTGTCGGGCTTAGCGACCGCCACACTCTTTCTCATGAATATCACCATTCTTGGCCCGGCGGCCGAGGTTTCGAACTACATTGCGCCGGTGGCGTTTTCGCTGGTGAGCTGCGCGCTGTTTCTATGGGCGCTAGATCGCGAGCGCCCGCGCACTTTTGGTTGTGTGCTGGCGGGAATCATGCTCGCGCTGGCGATTGGCACCAAGCTAACCTATGCGACGGCGGCGCTGCCGTTTTGTGCCGTGGCGTTATTCCCCGCGCGTGTGCGCCGCATATTTCCGCCATTTGCGCTCGGGCTTGCGCTTGGCCTGCTGCCAATCGTTTTGTATCTGGCCGATTTCGACCGTTTCCTGTTCAATAACCTGACCTACCACGCCATCAATACGCAGTGGCGCCTGCAAACCGGCCATAACGAGCCAATGACGCTGGCCGCCAAACTACCCGATGTGCGCGACCTGTTTCTGCGCTTCGATACGCTGCTGGTGCTGGCGGCCAGTGCGTTCGGCGCGCTGCTGGCAATCGCGCGGGCGGCCCGCTGCGGGCGCGCGCCACGCTGGCGGGCGGGTGCAGTGCTGGCGC
>LJCR01001965.1 GCA_001399705.1 Kouleothrix aurantiaca | reverse complement strand
ATTCGCGTTCATCTCACACTTCGCCGATGGCAAATGGCTGGCTGGTAGCGCCCACCATTTAGCACTGATGCGAGGTGTTTTTGGTGCGCTCAAAGTCCGGGTATCTTTCAAGGAGATTGTTTATGATTACATCAGTGCCACAAACACTATCGCTCCAATCGGCCACCAAAAGTTTACGTCTTGTCGGGATTATGCTGCTGGCGGTGCTGTTGGTCGGCAGTATTTCAGCGGGTCAGCTTCGGCCGGCTCAAGCGGCTGCGCGTGCCGATCAAGGCTTGCTGACGCTGGCAGCCCAGCAGCCAACGCGCACCGTGTCGGTGATTATTCGCCTGGCAGAGCAGGCCGGCGGCATCGAGCAGCAGATCCGCACGCTTGGCGGCCGTGTTACGAGCGATCTTAGTATCATCCGCTCTGTCGTGGCCGAGCTGCCGGCTGGCGCGATCCTTACCCTGGCGCAAGACAGCACCATCTTCTGGATCTCGCCTGACAGCACCGTCACTAACAGCGCCTGCCTTGAATGTATCAGTGCATCCAACCTCACAAATACCTACATTCAAGCAATTCAGGCCGACAAAGCCTGGGCACAGGGGTATCAGGGGCAGGGCGTTGGCGTGGCTGTGGTAGACAGCGGCGTGAACTTCCAGACCGACCTGTACACCATCATGGGGCGGAACCGTGTGGTGTCCAGCGTAGCGTACAACCGTGGCTATAACACGACCACCTTCGACGCCTACAGCCACGGTTCGCACGTTGCGGGCATTATTGGCGGCAACGGGCGCGCGTCGAATGGAAAATACATTGGCGTCGCCCCGCAGGTCAACATCATCAATGTCAAGGTGAGCGACGACCTGAATAATGGCGCAGGCACCGCCAGCAGTGTGGTGAAGGGCCTGCAGTGGATTTTGAATAACAAGGCCGCCTATAACATTCGCGTCGTCAATATCTCGATCAACAGCGATACGAGTGAGTCGTACCACGTGAACCCGATTGATGCCGCCGCCGAAATCCTGTGGAACAATGGCATTGTGGTCGTCACCTCCTCGGGCAATCGCGGCGAGAGCGCAGTATACCCGCCCGCCAACGATCCGTTTGTGATCACGGTTGGCGCGAGTGACGACAAAGGCACGGCGGCGATTGGCGACGATAGTGTTGCGACTTTCTCGGCGTACGGCACAACCGCTGATGGCTTTTCCAAGCCCGACCTGGTTGCGCCCGGCAAGAATATTGTCAGCCTGATGGGCAACATGGGCATGGGCCTACCGGCCGCGCATCCACGGAACGTTGTTGATTTAACGTACTTCCGCATGTCGGGCACCTCGGTCTCCGCGCCAATGGTGGCCGCCGCCGCCGCCGCGCTGCACGAT
>LJCR01001964.1 GCA_001399705.1 Kouleothrix aurantiaca | reverse complement strand
AGCTCCTCGCGCCAGCCGAGGGCGACGCGGCGGCAGGCTGAGCGCCACCGACAGTGTATGAGCTTGCCGTTCGAACCTGCCTGCCTGCCGCTGCTGCTCGGCGGGCTGCCGCACCACAACGCAGCGCAGGCGCTTGAAATTTCGCAGCGCTATGCGGGCGCGCTGCTGGCCTGGCCGCAGCTGCCACGGCGCAGCTTTCGCGAAGAAAGCTACGTCCAGAGCATGCAGGGTTTCCCGGGCCTGGTGATCGACGCCTCGCAGTCGCGGCTGTATGTCGATCGGCAGCGCGCCGAGCAGGAGATGGACGCGCTCGGGCTGGCCTACCTGGAAGATCGCTACTCGTACACGTCGCTCAGCGCCGACGATGCCGCCGGGCTGGACGAGCTGCTGCGCCACGGCGACGCGCTGCGCAACAGCCGGGCCCTGAAAGGCCAGCTGATGGGGCCGATCAGCCTGGCCGCGCAGATCACCGACGAGCACGACCGGCCGCTGATCTATGACGATATGCTGTTCGACGCGCTGGTGCAGCACCTTGAGCTGCGCGCCGAGTGGCAGCAGGCCCGCTTGAGCGAATGGAACCCGACGACGATTATCTGCGTCGACGAGCCGTTTCTCGAAATGGTTGGGCTGCCGTTTGTGCCGATCGACTGGGCGCGCGCGCGCCAGCAGATCAACCACGTGCTGGAAGATGTGCGCTCGTGCAAGGCGCTGTTCGCCGGCGGCGTGTGCGACTGGCCCGAGGTGCTGCAGCTGAATATCGACATGCTGATCGCGAATGTTGCCGACAACAGCGCCAGCCTGGTAGCCGCCGCGCCGGCCCTGGCCGAGTTTTTCGAGCGCGATGGCATGCTTGGCCTGGGAATCGTGCCCGCCGACGACGAAACGATCGCGCGGGCCAGCCCCGAGCGCCTGGCCGAGCAGGCCGGCAGCTTTGCAGGCGCAATTGCGCCGGGCGGGCGCGAGGCGGCGGGCGTGCTGCGCCGCTGCATCATCAGCACCGCCGGCACAATCAGCCGCATGTCGGTGGCCGGCGCCGAGCGCGCTATGCAGCTGATGGCCGAGACATCGGCACTGCTGCGCGAACAATACGGGCTGGAGCGCCCGAACGAATAAGCAACGGTTACAGAATTCAAGGAGCAAGACGTGGGTATCGTCGTCACCGGTTCACTCGCCTACGATTACATTATGAACTTTCCCGGCTACTTCAAGGATCACATCCTGCCGGAGAAAGTACACATGCTGACTGTCAGCTTTCTGGTCGACTCGATGCGCCGGATGCGCGGCGGCGTAGCTGGCAATATTGCCTATACACTGGCGCTGCTGCGCGAGCGCCCCCTGGTTGTGGCAACAGCCGGGCAGGATTTTG
>LJCR01001963.1 GCA_001399705.1 Kouleothrix aurantiaca | reverse complement strand
GTCTCCGCCTTCTCTGGCGCGCACCTGCTCGAAGCCCTGGCGCACATGGAGCGTGCTGTCGCCCAGGCCGCTGCCGGTGTCGATCAGCGCGGCGTAGTCGCCATCCAGCACGAGGTAGACATTCCCCGTGAGCATGGGGAAAACCTGCGCTGCGATGCGGTAGATTCGCGCGCCGCCGGATGTTTCGTAGCGCGCCACTGGCTCGATCGACACAGCGTGATTCCTGCCTGTTCAATGCAAAATCGAGAATTGCCAAACCACGAAGACACCAAGACAGCAAGGCACTATAGCAGGTTGCAGCCGGCAGGATGCAGAAGGCAGTTGCACCTTCCGCGCTCCAATGCGCTTCTTGCCGCGCATGAGTGGTCAATTGTTCTGCAAACCGCTAGAAGATTCAAGAGTTGGCGGCGGAAGGTTTGAAACAGAAATACCCAGGCAGTAGTATACACCGTTCTTTGGCGCGATTGGCGGCGCGCTGTGAGGCGAATGAGATGATCCACAGATTGCGCAGATTTGGCTTTCTTACACGAAAAAACGATGTGCGTCGTCTCCGGATGATCGGACTGCTATGCACTGTTTGTGTAACCGTGAGGAGAGTCGAACGCGCCGCCGGGGCGAAACAGCCAGAAGATCACGCCGCCAATGGTGGTGAAGAGCGCGCCCAGCCCGCCGAGCACACGCGCCACAAGCCACAGGTCGCCTGGCGCGTCGATTGCAGCATTAAACGGCAGCGCGGGGTCGTAGCGCAGCGGCACACGCGCGCCGATGGCGTAGCTGCGCGTGCCACCCGTGCTGGAGGTGAACTCAATCGGCTCCTCGGCACCGGCGGGCGTAAACTCGATGACGGGGAAATACGCGATCTCGCCCTCGCTGTCGGTGCGGCGCGTGTAGCCAATCACCTCGCCGGTGGCGGTGCGGGCGGTGCGCAGAAACTCCTGCGTCGAGCGGTAGCTATACACTGCGCCGGCCAGCAGTCCCAGGCCAACCAGCACAAAGATCAGCGGGATCAGGCGAAAGACTTTGATCGGATCGTTGAACATTGAGTATCCAGTAGTCAGGTTTCAGAAGTCAGAAGGTCCTTGGCTTTCCGAAGCCTTCTCACACCAAATACGGATGAATACTTCTCAATTGTCATGCTGAGCGAAGCGAAGCATCTCTTGGTGTTGTGAAGGAGAGATTCTTCACTCTGCTAGCGCGGAGTTTACCCTGAGCGTAGCCGAAGGGTTCAGAATGACAAAGCAAAAGTGTTTACCCAAACTTGGTATCAGATGTGTGCGCGTTTTTACACGCGGCCATGCTCAACGACGCGTGGCGCGGGCGCCTGGTTTCAAAGAAGTTCTACAGCCCGCCCCACCCGCGAACTCTCC
>LJCR01001961.1 GCA_001399705.1 Kouleothrix aurantiaca | reverse complement strand
GATCACCCGCAACCGCTCCACACTTTTGCCAGCGGATCTGATTGTTCTGCCGATTTTCGCCCAGGCAGCATGGCGCACCGCTTACCCCGGCCGCCCCTGGCAGCAGCTCGTTACATCCGACCGACGCCTGCGCCTGCTGGATGATATGTATATTGCCGACCGCAGCTTCCGCCGCCCGCTCGACCTGCTGACCCAGGGCGAAGACGACGATGGCTGGGTAGAGGAGGATAAAGAATTGCTCGAAGAAATTAATGCGCTGCAGGCCGAACTGCGCGCCAGCCGCCGCGAAGCCGCCGAGCGCGGCTTGTGGGACGGCATGGCCCCGCGCGCCTCGACCGGCCAGATTGTCTTTGATGTCCGCGCCGGCACGTCGCAGCTTATCCAGCCGGCCGCCGTGAATATGCTGCTCGACCACACCGAAGCGATTGAGGCGCGCGTCGAGCGCGGCGACTTTGCCGACGCCGATTGGGACGACGACAGCGACGGCGGGTTCGCGCCCGACTTCGATGCGCCCGATGAGATGTTCGGCATTGAAGACATCGAAGACATGCAGCAGTTCATGAACGACAACCCGGCGCTGGTTGAGGCGACCCAGAAGCTCATGTCCTCGCTGAGCACCGCCGAAATGGCCGCGCTCAACGACGCCGAAACGCCCGACCAGGTTCAGTTCATTCTTACCAAGCACCTCAACAAGCTGCTGGGCCGCGAGCCCGAGCTGTTCGCCGAGCTGACGCCCGAGCTGGTGGTCACGCCCAACGGGCACGACCTGACCTACGACCCCGACCTGAGCGACGCCGAGGCGCAGGGCTACGACCAGGACGCTCTGCTTTCGATCGAGGGAACCGCCGAGTGGGAAGACGGCACCCCAGGTGGCGAGTGGGAAGAAGATGAGGACGAAGACGAGAGCGAAGCCGCCACCCGCAGCAACGACCTGATGGATCAGTTCTACCAGGCGCTGATCGCACAGGGCAAAAGCGAGTCGACGGCAGCAAGCCGCACCGGCGACCTGTGGCTCTACGCCGATTTCCTGGCGAACTATTACGACCGCTCCCTGAGCGAAGGCGACTACGCCACGCTGGACGAGTGCATGTTCTTTTTCTACCCGCGCAAGGTGCTGAACAACTCGCCGCGCGCGGCCCGCGAGATGTGCACCTCGTTCAAGCAGTTCTATGCTTACCTGCGCGCCGAGGGCATTGTGAGCGACGACGGCTTCGCCCAGGCGATCTGGCGCCGCCGCGACCAGGCCGCGCGCGTGATCGACCTGTACGACCAGCTCGACGGCGACTCGCCGCAGTTCGAGCGCCTGTTTGCGCACCTGTTCGCGCCCTACACGGCATAAATTGGGCGCGTTGCGCCTGCCCGATTGTCC
>LJCR01001960.1 GCA_001399705.1 Kouleothrix aurantiaca | reverse complement strand
CCAGATATTCTGCCCGCCGAGTACCCGGCTAAACACCAGCCGCCCGTCTGACTCGATTGGCGCGGGCGGCAGCGGGTTTGCAGCAAGCTGCTCGGGCGGCAGAAGCTGCCACAGCAGCACGCTTAGCGCCGCACCACCACGCTCGCGGCTCGCAAGCTGGCTAACTGTCGCCGGCGTCAGCAGCGGCTCGTGCAGCACCAGCAGCGTTTCGCGGCCACTGCCGCGCAGATCTTCCGCCAGCGCCAGGGCCGTGTCGGCAATCGGCCGCGCATCCGTTTCGCCCGGCTGGCCCGACACCACAATCACATGCTGCATCACGCCTTCGCTGCGCAGATCAGCAACCAGGGCTTCGACGTCCATGTGTGCTTCCTTGATGCTCGCGATCACCGCGCAGCCACCACTGCGCACGGCCAGATCGTGAATCAGCTGGCTCGTCACCACAACCAGGCCCACGCCGGTCGTGCCGGTCATGGTGGTGATGCCGCCGCGCACCATTGGCGCAAACAGGTCGATCACCTTGATGCCGCTGATGTACAGCTCGCCGTTGGCATGGGCTGCGCGCACCGGGCTGGTGTGCGCGTCCGCGCTCATCGGCGCATCGACGGGCAGTGGCTGGCCTGCCGCATCAATCGCGCGACCAAGCAGGCTGCTGGCGGGCGGCAAAGTGAAATTACCAGAAGTCATTGGGGTGTTCCTTTCCTATGGGTAGCGTATCGATGGATTGACCAGAGTGTTTCCTATGTGATTGGCTCCGCAGCGCCGGCTCGCAGCACCGCCAGAACCGGCTCGCGCGCTTTGAGCTGCGCCCAGTCGCGTGGCGTGCGGCCATGGGCGTCGGGTCGGTGCGCGTCGGCGCCGTGGGCGAGCAGCAGCGCAGCCAGATCAGCGCGGTCGCGCATCACCGCGCAGTGCAGTGGCGTGACGCCCAGCGCGGTTGCGCGCGAGGTTGCAAGCGTGCTTGGCGACTCGGTGATGATGATGCCGGTGGGCGAGCAGCAAACGATTGTGCCGATGGCGATCTGGCATCGCCTGCCCGCCGCGCTGGAGCTGCTGCAGGCCGTGCTGGCGCATGAGCCGATCCAGATCGGCGCGTATGGCCTGGGCGCGGTGCTTGCCGACGGCCGCTCGGTGCGGCTGGAGGAGGTAGACTGGCCGCGTATGAAGCGGCGGCTGCCGCCGGCCTACCGCCCATACTTCGAGCAGATCGGCGTGACCAGCCTGATGATTGCGCCGCTGAAGGTGCAGCAGCGCATTATTGGCGCGATCCAGGTGACGCGCGACCGCGGCGGGGAGCCATATAGCGCCGACGACCTGCAGCTGCTGCAGGATCTGGCTGCCCGCGCGGCGCTGGCGATCGACCGGGCACAGC